>JASHRH010000279.1 GCA_030037475.1 Acidobacteriaceae bacterium | reverse complement strand
CGCCCAGTTGCGGCGTCGGATTGTGGAAGCGATGATTCGTGTACGGCAGCGGTGGTCGCCCGCGCTTCTCCAGCGGCTCGATTTTCACCGGCGTTTCCTTGTAGGCCGGCGTATGCACCACCACGTCCACGTGGTTGCTGGTCAGCGTGTTGATCGGCTGCTCCTGCGAATTCAGCGGCGCGTACAACTGGTTTCCGCTCACGCGATCAGTAATCATCGCCCGCAAAGTGATTTCCCCGTCCCGCGACCTCACCTTCACCCATCGTCCATTTTCGAGACCTTGCTGCGCGGCGAGTTCGGGCGAGACTTCGAGGAACGTATCCGGCGCCGTCATCGCAATCCCAGGCACCCGATAGGTCATGTTGCCGGCCTCGAAATGCTCCAGCATCCGGCCGTTATTCAGGTGCAGCGGATATTCGTCGTCTTCCTGCTGCCCCGGCTCCTGCCATTCCACGGGATGGAACTTCGCCTTCCCGTCCGGAAAAGGAAACTTGTCCTTGTACAACAGCGGGCTGTCCGTACCGTCAGCCTCCACCGGCCATTGCAGGCTGTTGTACCCGGCCAGGCGCGCGTAGGTCACGCCCGCGAACATCGGCGCAATGCCGGCGCACTCGTCCATGATCTCCGACGGCGCTGCGTAGCTCCACGGCGCCCCGAGCCGATTCGCGATCTCCTGGATGATCTGCCAGTCGGGGCGCGTGCCGGGCAGCGGCTTCATCACCTGGTAAATGCGCTGGATGCGGCGCTCTGTGCTGACGTATGTCCCCTCCTTCTCGAACGACGGCGTCCCCGGCAGAATCACGTCCGCATACTGGCACGTCAGCGTGAAGAAGATCTCCTGCACCACGAACAGCTCCAGTTTCTCCAGTCCTGCGGCCAGGTAATGCAGATTCGACTCCGAGCTGATCATGTCCTCGCCGATCAGGTAGAGCGCCCTGATCGCGCCTTCGTGCATGCCGTCCACCATCACGTGGTTGTCTTGTCCCTTGCTGGTCGGCAGGGATACGCCCCACGCCTGCTCCCAGTGCCGGCGAACCTGTTCATCGTCCACGTCCATGTACCCGGGATACTTGTTCGGCATGGACCCGAAATCCGAGCAGCCCTGCACGTTGTTATGCCCGCGCAGCGGATAGCCGCCCGTCCCCGGTCGCCCGTAATTGCCGGTCAGCAGCAGCAGGTTTGAGATCGCCGTGGACGTGTCGGATCCATGCTTGTGCTGCGTCACCCCCATCGCCCACAGGATGCACACCTTCTCCGCGTGCGCGATCTGCTCGGCCACGCCCCGCAGCGTCTCCGCGGGAATGCCGGTCTTCTCTTCGGCAAATTCCAGCGTGAACGGCTGCAGGCTCTCGCGATACTTCTCGAAATTGTTGACGCGGGCATCGATAAATGCCTGGTCGTGCCAGCCCTGATTGAGGATGTGCTTCGCCAGCGCGTTCACCCAGATCATGTCGGTGCTCGGCTTCGGCCGCAGCCAGATGTCTGCTCGCTCAGCCATCTCATGCCTGCGCAGATCGGCGACGATCAGCTTCTGCCCACGGAGCTTATGGGCGCGCTTCACGCGCGTGGCCAGCACCGGATGATTCTCGGCCGTATTCGACCCGACGATCAGCACCAGGTCCGCGCGCTCAATGTCGGAGATCGATCCCGAATCGCCTCCGTACCCCACCGTCCGGCTCAGTCCCATCGTCGCCGGCGACTGGCAGTACCGCGAGCAGTTATCGACATTGTTTGTGCCGACGACCGCCCGCGCCAGCTTCTGCATCAGATAGCTCTCCTCGTTCGTGCATTTCGAGGAGGCAATGAACTCCAGCGCATCCGGCCCGTGCTTCTCTTTGATCTCCCTCATGCGCCGCGCAATGAAATCCAGTGCCTCGTTCCATGAGCATTCGCGGAACTTGTCGCCGTCGCGAATCAGCGGTGAGGTCAGCCGGTCTCCGCTGTTGACGAAGTTGAACCCGAACTTCCCCTTGATGCAGGTGGAAATCCCGTTGGCCGGGCCTTCCCCAGGCTCGATCTTCAAAATCTGCCGCTCGCGGTGCCACACGTCGAAGGCGCAGCCCACGCCGCAATACGTGCACACCGTCTTCGTCTTCTCGATCCGCGCCGCGCGCATCGCCGACTCCGCCTGCGACACCTTCAGGATCGGCCCAAACCCGGTCTGCGGCTCAGCCGCTTTCACGATATCGATCATGTGCTCCAGCGCCTGCCGCGGCAGCCCCGTAAAGAAACCGGCTTCGCCGAGCATCGACTTCTCCATCAGCGCATTGCACGGGCATACCGTCACGCAATGCCCGCAGGAAACGCAGCTCGACTCGCCGATGCTTGCTCCACCGTCCCACAGCACCCGCGGATGCCTGTCCTCCCAGTTGATGGTCAGCGTTTCATTCACCTGCACGTTCTGGCACGCCTCCACGCAGCGCCCGCACAAAATGCACTGGTCCGGATCGTACCGGTAGAACGGGTTCGTCTCGTCCTTTTCGTACGGCTTCTGCCGATACGGAATCGACTGATGCTCCACCTTCAGCAGCGCCGTCGTGTTGTGTACCGTGCAATTCTGATTGTTGTTGTCGCACACGGTGCAGTACAGCAGATGATTGCCCAGGATCCGATCGAACGCCTCCCGCTGCGCGGCCTGGGCACGAGCCGATTCCGTCGCGACCACCATGCCCGCATGTACCCGCGTCCCGCACGCCCGCACCAGCCTTCCATCCGCCTCCACCATGCAGGTGTCGCACGTCTGGATCGCCCCCAGTTGTTTCAGGTAACACACCTGCGCCAGTTTTTTGCCCGTCTCGCGATTGATCGCGTCAACGAGCAGCTCGCTGTCGATCGCACGGAGCTTCCGCCCGTCGACGGTGATCGCCATCGGCTCGCCGTCCGGCTCGGTGCCTTCCTCGGCATTCAAAAAATGCGGGAGAACAGGGGGATTCATACAGAACTTGTGATGCGCCCGAAGAATCGCCCGCCGCGCAGCGCGCTGTCAAATCAGCAACGGCGGCAGCGTAGAGGATGTTCGCCCATTCTCCGGGTGCCCCACCCTTATCGCCCGTCGTTGACGACAGGGTGGGGACCCGACGGCTCCCATCCGCCGCCTTGCACTCGCCTCCGCCGCCCAACGACAATATCCCATCGGCATCGAACGGATCGGAGGCTCGAATTGGCTGTTGTGGTTGTCGGCGGCAACACACGCAATATCGGCAAGACATCCGTAGTTGCCGCGCTGATCGCCCGCCTGCCGGAATTCCGCTGGACCGCTTTCAAGATCACCCAGTACGGCCACGGCCTCTGCACCGCCGACGGCCGGCCCTGCGCCTGCCAGACCGATGAATCCTGCGTCGCCATCAATCCGGAGCGCGACGCCACCCGCGGCACCGACACCTCCCGCTTCCTTGCCGCCGGCGCAGAGCGCGTCTTCTGGGTTCGCACCCGCATCGGCCGCCTCGCCGACGCCATGCCTCGCATTTACGCCGAGATCGCCGCTGCCCCCAATGCCATTCTCGAATCGAACAGCGTCCTCGACTTCCTGCAGCCCGATCTGTGCCTGACCGTCCTCAATCCGGCCGTTTCCGATTTCAAGGATTCCGCGCGCCGTTTTCTGCCTCGCGCCGACGCCATCCTTTCCTCCGGCCCGGAAGGCGCTGCCATGTCGCTCGCGCTTGAACCCGTGCTCCGCGCAAAGCCCCGCTTTGCCGTCGCTCCGCCCCACTGGATTCCCGACGGTCTCGCCGACTTCGTTCGCTCTCGTCTCGCCGCTGTCTCGCCCGCCGCGGCTGGCGTTACGCCGCCTCCCGCTTCCGGTTCTCCGTCAGCATCCCAATCAGCGTTTTCGTGAACGCCGGAATGTCCTCCGGCTTCCGGCTGCTGATGAAATGCCCGCTGACCACCACTTCCTCGTCCACCCACGTGGCGCCCGCGTTC
>JASHRH010000278.1 GCA_030037475.1 Acidobacteriaceae bacterium | reverse complement strand
GCAAGAAAGGCGCGCGAGGCTGCGCCCGAAACCAGGGTCGTGGGTTCCCGTTAGGCGGTTTTGAGGAGGGCCTTTTCCTATGCCGCCATTCGGAGGATTCGGCTCGATGCCGGTGAGCGCCGAGCGCGGCAGCCGCCGTATGCGTGCGGCAGGCGGGACTGAGCCGCCGAAGAAGCCGGAACTCCGCAAAGTCATGCCGGAGATCTGGCGGCTGGTGCGGCCGCGGAAATGGCTGCTGCTGCTGGGTCTGGTGCTGGTGGCCATCAATCGCGTGGCCGGGCTGGTGCTGCCTCGTTTGTCGAAGCCGTTCGTCGATCTGGTGCTGACAAAGCACGAGCTGAACCGGCTGGCGCCCCTTGTGATAGCGGTGTTCGCGGCTACGCTGATCCAGGCCATCACCTCCTTTGCGAACACACAGCTCCTGTCGAAGGCAGCGCAGCGGATGATTGCGGATCTTCGCCAGCAGGTGCAGCAGCATGTGGGCCGGCTGGCGGTCAGCTTCTACGACGCGAACCGCACGGGGCTGCTGGTATCGCGCATCATGAGCGACGTGGAAGGCATCCGCAACCTGGTAGGCACCGGGCTGGTGGAGTTTGTCGGCGGACTGTTGACGGCAGGATTGGCATTTGCGTATCTGATGGACATGGACCCGAAGATGACACTGATCATCTTCGCGGTGATCGGGACCTTCATGCTGGTCCTGCGAAAGGCGTTCAGGGTAATTCGCCCGATCTTCCGCGAGCGGGCGAAGATCACCGGCGAAGTGACGGGGCGTCTTACCGAATCGCTGGGCGGCGTACGCGTGGTGAAAGGCTATCACGCGGAAGAGCGCGAAGCGAAGGTATTTTCTGTGGGCGTGCTGCGGCTGCTGGATAACGTGATGCACTCGCTCACCGCGACGAGCCTGCTCTCGATGGCGGCGACCACGGTATTGGGGGTGGTCGGCGGCCTGGTGATGCTGCTGGGCGGACACCTGGCCATGCATGGGAGGATGAGTCCCGGCGATTACATTGAGTACACGATGTTTCTGGCGTTCATGATCGCGCCGGTGATCCAGGTAGTGAACATCGGGACGCAACTGACGGAAGCTGCGGCCGGGTTGGACCGGACGATGGAAATTCTGAGCGAGAAGGACGAATTTTCCGATCCAGCGCGAGTGAATACGCTTCAGGAGATTGTGGGCGAGGTGCGTTTCGAGGACGTGCGCTTCGCCTACGACAAGGACAAGCCGGTGCTGCACGGGATCAGCTTCGAAGCGCAGCCAGGAACGGTGACGGCGCTGGTGGGATCGTCGGGATCGGGCAAGTCAACGATCATCAGCCTGGTGTGCGCCTTCCACAAGCCGGACTCCGGGTGCGTCGTGGTGGACGATGTTGACCTCGCAACCGTGCGGCTGGACAGCTATCGCAGTCAGCTGGGCGTGGTGCTTCAGGAGTCCTTCCTGTTCGATGGAACGATCCGGGAGAACGTCATGTTCTCGCATCCGGACGCGACCGAGGATGAATTCCTGTCAGCGTGCCGCATCGCGCGCGTGGATGAATTTGCGGAGCGATTTCCGGAGACGTACGACACGATTATTGGCGAACGCGGGGTGAAACTTTCCGGAGGACAAAGACAGCGGCTGTCGATCGCGCGCGCGATCCTCGCCAGCCCGCGGATTCTGATCCTGGACGAGGCTACCTCGTCGCTCGATTCTGAATCGGAGGCAATGATCCAGCACGGTCTGAGTTACCTGATGCAGGGGCGGACGACGTTTGTGATCGCGCATCGGTTGTCGACGATCCGCCGTGCGGATCAGATTCTGGTGGTGGAGGGCGGGTTGATCGTGGAGCGGGGAACCCATGCCAGCCTGTATGCACAGGGCGGACGGTACTACGATCTGTACACGCGCCAGCACGGGCTCGAAGAGAATCTGTTTCTCGCGCCGGGCGAAGGCGACGTGGTGGAGGAAGAGACCAGCTAGCGTCCAGGGAATAGGGTCCGGGGAATAGAAATACGGCTCTTCGGCTGATTATGGTGCCGTCGCGCTGCATCTGACTCAGGATGACCAGTCCACGGTGAGGTGAACGATGCGGGCCGTGATTCTGATTCGGATTCTGGTGGGATGGGTTTTCGTCTCGGAGGGAATCCAGAAGTTTCTCTTTCCGCAGCTGCTGGGCGTGGGGCGGTTCGCGAAGATCGGAATTCCCCTGCCGCAGTTTGCCGCCCCAGCCGTGGGTTTCGTGGAGATTGCCTGCGGAGCTCTGCTCATTCTGGGACTGTTCACGCGCTGGGTTGCGATTCCGCTGCTGGCGGTGATTGGAACGGCGATCGCGATAACCAAAATTCCGGAGCTGCATACGGCCGGGCAGGGCGTGTGGTTCATGCTGCACGACGCGCGGGCGGATTTCAGCATGGCGCTGGGGCTGATCTTTCTGCTGATTGTGGGGCCAGGCGCGTTGTCGATTGACGGGGCGCGCAGAAGCTTCAGGGAATACCGGCCCGCCAGATCGACCGTGCTGGGGCTGAATGAGCCACGCGGACGAGGTCTGGGGTCACAGGCTGAGCCGGGCGAGGAGCCGTCGCACACCATTGCCGGCCAGCCGAGGCAGGGTGGCCCCGATGGAATCGCGAGCTAGAGCGTCATCTCCCGCTAAACTGCCAACATGATCCTCGAAGTGGCAATGCTGACGGTGCACGCGGGGCAGGAGCGTGCGTTTGAGACAGCGATGCAGCAGGCGGCGCCGGTGATTGCGAGTTCTCCTGGATACCTGGGGCACGAGCTGCGGCGATGCATGGAAACACCCGGACACTATCTGCTGCTGGTCCAGTGGGAGACGCTGGAGGCGCACACGGTGGGCTTCCGGCAGTCGCCGGCGTTCGCCAAATGGCGCGAGATTATCGGCGGGTTCTTCGCTGCGCCTCCGGTGGTGGAGCATTACGAGGGCGTTCTGCGGTGGCCAAAGCCTGCATAGGCTAGAGCGAAACCAGCGAAGGTGTATCTCAGAGCCGCAGTCCTCGATGCGGCTTTCCGCCGAAGAAAGCCGCACTGAACCGACCTTAAAAAGACACAGCATCGCTGGTTTCGCTCTAAGTATCCGCTTCGATCAATAGCTCTGCTCCGTGGCTTGCTGCAACGTCTGTGCCGCGTGCCGGATGGCATCGGTAAGGATGGTCATCTGCTGCTGCGCGCGCGGCAGGTCCTTCGCGTCGATGGCCTCATTCACGCCGGGAATCACGACCGCGGCGTAGCCGGTGTATTCGCCCGGCGCGTAGATCGCGTGTTTGAACCACGGGCGGCCGGGCAATCCCTGTTGCGAAATGAAATCGCCCTCGACGGCACGCAGCTGGTCATTGAGCGCGGCGAGCTGGGCGGCGGATTCCGCGCCGGGGTCCTGCTGTTTTGCCATTACCTGTTCGGCGAACTGCGTGAACTGCTGGGCAGCGGCCTCAGCAGGAGCGAAATCCAGATCTGTCATGCTGGCAGCCGCGGCTTTCTTCTGCGCGGCCTCAAGGTACGCGGACAGCTCCTTGCCGTAGGTGACGTAATCGTAGGGGAGCACGTCAGCGTCGGCCATGTGCAGCACTTCGAGACCGAAGACCCGCGCCATCTCCTGCTCGTAGAGGAAGTGCGGATCGGCGTTCATCACGAACCAGGCGTAGTCGTCGAAGGTGGAATGATAGACGCCGTAGGGGCCGTCGGAGCCGATATCGGTGGAGGGTACGCCAATGTGCTGGAGAAATGGCGTGTAATCGGAGCCGGAGCCGAGGTCGCCGATGTGGACGCCGGTGCCCACGTGGGCAGTGTCGACGCTTTCGTGTTCATCCTGCGGTCGCGGGTGCCCCGCCTGGTAGAGCTTCCACGCATCATAGACTGTTCCGCCCTGCGGGCTGGGGACTTCCTGGGTGACCTGGCGGATGAATTCCTTAAGCGAAGGCACGGCGGAGGCGTTGAAGTTCCGGCCAGCGACGCCAACGTCGGTGTTGAAATAGGCCACGGCGTGGGTGAGCTGCTCGGGATGGTCTTCCACCCATTCGGTAGAACCGATCAGGCCCTCTTCTTCGCCGTCCCAGCTACAGAAGACGATGGTGCGCTTCGGGCGCCAGCCGGTTTTGAGCAGAGCTCCAACGCCGTGCACGGCTTCCAGCATCGCGGCGGTGCCGCTGTTGGGATCGACCGCGCCAAAGACCCAGGCATCGCGATGATTGCCGGCGACGACCCAATCATTTGGAAATTCAGAGCCGGGAATGCTGCCGATCACGTCCCACAGCCGCTGGTACTGGTAATTCATTTTGAGCAGCAGGTGGACTTTGACGCCGGGACCGATGTGGTAGGTGAAGGGCAGCGCTCCCTGCCACGCACTCGGTGCGTCCGGGCCACCGAGATGCGCGAGGATCGGCGCGGCATCGTGCCAGGAAAGCGGCTCGGAGGGAATCTTCGGCAAGTTGGTAGCCTGGCTGGGCTGCAGACGCTGCGAAGCAGGGAGATCGGGGCGCGAGGCAATGCCGGGCGTCAGCGAATCGCCGGGATACTTAAAGAGATACTGCACGGAACCGCGCTGGACGCCGGTTTCCGGCCGCCACGGGCCGTTGGGATACGGATCGCCGCGTCGAAAGCCGTCATCGGCGGGATCAGAGTAGATGAGGACGCCGGCGGCGCCACGCTGCTGCGCGATATAGACCTTGACGCCCCGGAAATTGCCGCCATACCGGCAAATCACAATCTTTCCCTTCACGTCCACGCCCATGCTCGCGAGCTGGTTGTAGTCTTCGGGGCGGCAGTAATTGCCGTACACAACCTCAGCCGTGACGTCGCCGGAGGGCGATGAGCCGTTGAAGATGGGCG
>JASHRH010000025.1 GCA_030037475.1 Acidobacteriaceae bacterium | reverse complement strand
GTGGTCTTGACATTGATGACGCCCTTGCCGCCACGGGACTGGAGCCGGTACTCCTCGACGTCGGTGCGCTTGCCAAAGCCGTTCTCCGTGACAGAGAGGATGCGGTGTGTGACACCGTTCTTCTTCGGGGTAACGGCCAGTCCGACAACGTAGTCGTTCTTGCCGAGGTCAATGCCGCGCACCCCATAGGCGGGACGGCCCATGGAGCGCACGTCGTCCTCGTCAAAGCGGATGGCCATGCCTTCATGCGTGGCAAGGAAGACGATCTGATTGCCGTCGGTAAGACGCACGGCGACCAGCTCGTCGTCTTCATCGATGCCAATGGCGATGATGCCGCGCGACATGACGTTGGAAAAGTCCTTCAGCGGGGTCTTCTTGACAGTGCCCTTGCGCGTGGAGAAGAAGATGAACTTGCCTTCTTCCTCGAGGTCGCGGGCGGGCGGGATAGTGCGGACGGTTTCGCCCGGCTGGAGGTTCAGCAGGCTGGCGATGGATTTGCCCTTGCCGGCGGCGCCGACGTCGGGGATCTCGTAGACCTTGAGCCAGTAGACGCGCCCGGTGTTGGTAAAGCAGAGCAGCCAGGCATGCGTCGAGTCGACGATGAGCTGCGAGACGAAGTCTTCCTCGCGCGTCTTCATGCCGAGACGGCCTTGCCCGCCGCGCCGCTGCTGGCGGTACGTCGAGATGGGCGTGCGCTTGAGGTAGCCGGAGTGAGAGACGGTGACCGCGACCTGCTCATCGGCGATGAGGTCTTCGAGCTGGAGCTCGGCGGTTTCGTCGAGGATTTCGGTCCGGCGCTCGTCGCCGTAGTCCTTCTTCACGGCTTCGAGCTCTTTCACGATGACCTGGCGGAGCTTTTTCTCTGAGGCGAGGATCGATTCGTACTCGGCGATGTTCTCGCGGACCTCGCGCAGCTCGTTCAGCAGCTCGTCGATGGAAAGCTGAGTGAGGCGATAGAGCTGGAGCTCGAGGATGGCGTCGATCTGGCGGTAGCTGAGAGTGAGCGTGGGCGCGATGAGGGTCGCTGGGTCGACCGAGTATTTCTTCGCGTCGAGTTGGACGCCGGCGATCTTCTGGTCGCGGACGGTGATGGTGCGGCCAGAGAAGAACTGAAAGAGGTTCTCGCGAGCATCCGGACGGGAAGACGATCCGCGAATGATTTTGATAACGTTGTCAAGGTGATCGAGCGCGATCTGGTAGCCAAGCAGGATGTGCTCGCGGTCGCGCGCCTTGCGCAGCAGAAAGTCGGTGCGGCGGCGCACCACGTCCATGCGGTGATCGATGAAGACGCGAATGGCTTCCGGCAAAGGCAGCTCGCGGGGCTGGCCGTTAACGACGGCCAGGAAAATCATGGAGAAGCTCTCCTGCATCTGCGTGTGCTTGTAGAGCTGGTTGAGGACGATCTGCGGCTCCGCGCCGCGCTTGAGGCCGATGACCATGCGCATGCCTTCGCGGTCGCTCTCGTCGCGGGTGTGGTCGGGGCTGATGTCGATGTCGGTGATGGTCTTCGCATCCACCAGCTCGGCGATGCGCTTGAAGAGCGTGGCCTTGTTGACCTGGAAGGGAAGCTCGGTGACGACGATGGCGGTGCGCCCACCCTTCGTCTCCTCGATGGCGGCTTTAGCGCGCATGAGGAAGCGTCCGCGGCCGGTGCGATAGGCTTCCGCGATGCCGGCGCGGCCATAGATGTACGCGCCGGTGGGGAAGTCGGGGCCTTTGACGTGCTTCAGCACTTCGGTCAGCCCGGCGTGGGGATTGTTGACCATCTCGATGGCAGCGTTCACGACCTCGGTAAGGTTGTGCGGCGGGATATTCGTCGCCATGCCAACGGCGATGCCATTGGAGCCGTTGACGATGAGGTTCGGAATGCGCGCAGGCAGAACGGAGGGCTCGGGCGTGGACTCGTCGTAGTTGAGCCCGAAGTCGACCGTCTCCATCTCGATGTCGGCGAGGACTTCGCCGGCGATGCGCGTCATGCGGCACTCGGTGTAACGCATGGCCGCGGGTGGATCGCCATCGACGGAACCGAAGTTGCCCTGGCCATCGACCAGCGCGTAGCGCATGGAGAAAGGCTGCGCCATGCGCACGAGAGCGTCGTAGATCGCGGAGTCGCCATGGGGATGGTACACACCCATGGCCTGGCCGACGACTTTCGCGCATTTGGTGTACTTCTTGTTGGCCTGCAGGCCCATCTCGTACATGGTGTAGAGAATGCGGCGATGCACGGGCTTGAGGCCATCACGGGCGTCGGGCAGCGCGCGCCCGATGATGACCGACATCGAATAGTCGAGATACGAGCGGCGCATCTCCTCTTCAATGTTGATCGGGACGAGATTGGCCGCACCGGGACCTGTAGGTCCGTCGCCCGAGTTGCCGCCAAGAGGGAGCTGCGGATTCTGATCGTCTGCCATAGATTTTTGCCGGGCCGAAGGTCAGCGTGGAGTGGCGAAAGGAGACACGCGCCGGACTGCTGACCGAAGCACTATCTGTATGATACGGGAAGAGTTAGGGTTCGACAACCCCGGTTACGCCTATGGAATCAGGGGGTTAGGAGACTAGCCCTCCAGGCGGTCTTTTGGGGGTGCATTTGGGTCACTTTTTCGGCGTCGCCGAAGGGCCGGATTGAGTCGCGCGCCAGACGCGAGAGATACAGCGGAGGACGGCGCGAGCGGGGACGTGGCCATTGGAATCGGCGAAGACAATTTCCCCGGTGCGCTTCGTTAGAGGGCGGTAAAACCAGCGAGCGAAGAGGCAGAGGAAGTCGGAGAGATCGGCGGACGAATGATGAGGGTTGGCGCGGCTGGATGGTGGATTGAACTCAGCGAGAGAGCGGTCGAGGCGCTGCTCCAGCTCGTCGCGGGAGGCCAGCGTAACGGCGGGGGCATCGAGCGGAACGGCTTCCATGGCAGCGACGGGCTGCGCGAAGAGGGACGTGGATCCGGCAGCTTCGTTGGGATGCCGCATGCCAGCCACGGAATAGAACGCTGGGCCGCAGAGAACGGCGCGCGTGACGCGGAAGAGTGCAACGGAGTCTGGTTCCGCTGCAGGCTGGACGATGACTGCGTCGAGATGCGCGAGGGGGCGCAGGGCTTCGGGAGCTTGGGCGGCGACGGCTTCAGCGCGAGTGAGACGCGTGTGAAGCTCGGCGGCTTTCTCAAATTCGAGCAGGGCGGATGAGGCTTCGCGCTCCTGGCGGAGCGCTTCGACGAGGCTGGCGCCGCGGGTGCGCAGAAAGGCACGGACGGCTGCGGATTCCTCGGCATATCGCTCGTCGGAGCAGCCCTGGAAGCAGGGCGCGAGACATTTCTTCATCTCCGAGTAGACGCAGCCGGGGAAGGCCGGATCGGGTTGCAGCTCCTCGTGGCAGCGGCGCAGCTTGAAGAGGTCGAGCATGTCATCGAGGAACTTTTCCGCTGCGGTGCGCGAGGGGAACGGGCCGTAGAGATCGTCGAGAGCGGATTTGGTGAGGTGGTGCGTCACGTAGACACGCGGGTAGGCGTTCTCGACCATCATGCGCAGCAGGAAAGGCGGGTGGAGATGAAGGCGCTTGCGGGCGCGGTCGCCGAAGAAATGGCGCGTGACGAGGTAAAGACACAGCAGCGACTCGAAATCCGAGGCAGTGAGCGCATATTCGATCCGCGCAACGCGCCCGGCGAGCCGGAGGCGCTTGCTCTGGTCGGGGCGAGGATCCAGAAGGCGGCGCAAGCGGCGGCGCAGGCTGGGTGTGCGGCTGATGTAGGGCTCAGACTTTGGATCATTGCTGAAGAGAGCGAAGATGCCCGCGGCCGTGGGGATCTGCTCCCATGCGGGCTGGGCGGCATTGAACGGGATGGAATGGGGCAACACGTTGCTGTTCCCGCGGGCTTACGTTTCTGATCTTAGATTGCCGCTACTCGCCGGCGATCGTCATGCCGTCGATGCGCAGGGTAGGCGAAGCGGTGGCGGAACGGAATTCGAGGTCGCTGCCGATGGCGCTGATGCTGCGCAGCATGTCTTTCAGGTTCCCGGCGATGGTGATCTCCTGCACGGGGAAGGCAAACTCGCCGTTTTCGATCCAGAGGCCGGCGGCGCCGCGGGAGTAATCGCCGGTAACGAGGTTGACGCCCTGACCCATGAGGCGCGTGACGTAGAGGCCGCGCTCAACATCGCGGATGATCTCACCGGCGGATTGCGCGCCCGGCTCGAGAAAGAGATTGCCGGAGTCAAGAAAGGGATTGCCGGCGAGGCCGCGGCCGGCGTTGCCGGTGCTCTTCATGCCCAGCTTGCGCGCGGCATAGGTGTTGAGGATATAGCTATGCAGAACGCCCCTCTCGACGATGACGGTGCGGCGGCTGAGTAGGCCTTCCGCGTCGAAGGGCGAGGTGCCGAATCCGCCGGGGATGGTGCCGTCATCGACAACCGTGACCGAAGGAGCGGCCACCACCTCGCCGAGCCTGCCGGCAAAGATGGAGGCGCCGCGGTAGATGGCGTCGCCGGCAGCAGCGTCGAAAATGGCGCCGACGAGACCGCGCGCGACTTCGGGCGCGAAGACGATGGGCGCCTGCTGCGTGGGAACGCGGCGCGCTCCGAGCAAACGCAGCGTGCGGCGTGCGGCTTCCTGGCCGATGGATTCCGGAGAGTCGAGATCGCGGAAGGCGCGAGCCTGCGACCACCAATAGTCGCGCTGCATTTCGCCGCTCGCATCCTGGGCGATGGGGCTGGCGCCGATGGAGCAATACGAGGAGCGATATTCGCCAAGAAAGCCGCGGGAGTTCGAAAAGATACGGCGGCCAGTGGCAGCGTCAAAGCCTGCGCCATCGCTGTTGACGAGGCGCGAATCGCTGGCCATGGCGGCGGCTTCGGCGCGGCGCGCCCAGGCGATGCGCTCCTCGGTGGGCAGGGAGTAAACGTCGTCGTGATAGAGGCGGAGGTCGCCGGTGAGTTGGCCGAATTCGCCAGGCTCGTCGAGGCCGGCGAAGGGATCGACGGAGGCAAGGCGCGCGAGCGCGAGCGCTCCGCGGACGAGATGCTCGATGCCTTCCTCGGTAAAGTCGCTTGAAGAGGTGCTGGCCACGCGATAACCGTTGTCAGCCTGGAGCAGGACGCGGAGTCCGACGCCGCGCGAGCCGGATTCCTTGAGGGTCTCCACTTCGCCGAGGCGCACGGTGGTGGAGAACTCGTCGCCTTCGCGGATGGTTACCTCCGCATCGGAAGCGCCGGCGCGCAGCGCGCGGGCAACGATGTCCGAGGCGAGGGCGAGGAGGTCGATGGACGACCCCGATTGGGTCGCAATTTCCAGCATACCGTTAAGCTACCAAAAGCAATCGACTCCAATCTGGCTGATCAATGTAGATTCGAAATACGCTTGCTGCCTATATCCATTTAGATATACTGGATAGTATGAAGCAGGTTCAATTTCTCGGGGATTCCCTGAAAGTCATCAGCGAATTTCCCAAGGATGCACGCCAAGCCGCCGGCTATCAATTGAGACGGATACAGGAGGGCAAGACGCCGGAGGATTTCAAACCCATGCCTGGCATTGGCAAAGGAGTGGAGGAAATTCGAATCTGGGAAAGCTCCGGTACGTACAGGGTGATTTACACGGCCCGGCTGCAGGAGTTCGTCTATGTTCTCCACGCCTTTCAGAAGAAAACGCAGGGGACATCGACCCGAGACATCGAGACGGCGCGGCTTCGATTTGCCCGCCTGATGAAAGGTTCCATATGAAAAGAAAGACGACACAAACATTTACCAACGTCTGGGACGCGATTGCAGATACGCCTGAGGAAGCGGCGAACCTGAATGTGCGCTATGAACTCATGGAGAAAATCGCTGAGATTGTAAGGGAAAGCGGCTGGACGCAGGCCGAAGCTGCAAAGCGGTGCGGCGTCACGCAGCCGCGCATGAACGATCTGCTGCGCGGACGGATTTCGCGGTTTTCGCTCGATGCGCTGGTGAACATAGCATCGGCGCTGGGGCGGAAGGTGAGCATCAAGCTGGATGATGCCGCGTGAGAGGCGATGCAGGTGAGTTTGTTATCAGGATGGCCTTTGAGCAATCATCTCGGCATGTGCTTTTCTCACAGCCTGATTGAACTCGTCAATTTTTTTGCGAAGTTCTTCGACATTCGTCACCCTGGTAACAGTGAAATCGCGAATCATCGCGAACAAATCACCTGCGGCTTTCTCTGCGCCAGAACCTGTCTGAGAGGCAAGAAGAGCGAGCCTCTGTATTCGGAAGCGGTTTTCCAGGATAGAGGAAACGCCGGCGTTCATCTCGCTCTGTAATTCCATCCCCTCAGGGCTATTTAGCTCCTTTGAATTCACCAGCAAAATGAGGCACGCCATCCAGTGTTCAACGGAGACCATGAACTCATTGGAGGCGTTGAAAAATAGATCGGCCCATTTCTGGCTGAAGTCAGAATGCCGGGCGACCTCGAACTTGATCTGTTCGGTGCGTTTCAGCAGAAGGCCGCCAAGTATGGCTGCGACGCAGGTCGGCAAAAGAACTTCGATGAAGCCGAGAGTCTCGCTAACGTGCAAGGGTCAGAATCCTCGTTGATGATCTTCCTGTGCCCCCCACGGTCATACGGTCGAGCTTGACGGTGGGCATGCCGACACCGACGGGGACGCTCTGGCCGTCCTTGCCGCAGGTGCCGATGCCCTCGTCGAGGGCGAGGTCGTTGCCGACCATGGAAACGTGCTTGAGTGCCTCGGGTCCGTTGCCGATGAGCGTTGCGTCGCGGACCGGCGCGGTGACTTTGCCGTCCTCGATGAGATAGGCCTCGGAAGCGGAGAAGACAAACTTGCCGCTGGTGATGTCCACTTGGCCGCCGCCGAAGTTGACGGCATAGAGGCCACGCTTGACCGAGCGCAGGATGTCTTCGGGGGAATCTTCGCCGGCGAGCATGTAGGTGTTGGTCATGCGCGGCATCGGAATCTGCTGGTAACTCTCGCGCCGGCCGTTGCCGGTGGAGGGAATGCCCATGAGCCGCGCGGAGAGCTTGTCGCTGAGATAGCCCTTCAGAACGCCGCCTTCGATCAGCACGGTTTCCTGAGTCGAGGAGCCTTCGTCATCGACGTTGAGCGAGCCGCGGCGCAGGGCCATGCGGCCATTATCGACCACGGTAACTTTTGGGCTGGCGACAGGGCGCCCGATCAGACCGGCAAAGGCGGAGGTCTTCTTGCGATTGAAGTCGGCTTCAAGACCGTGACCGACGGCTTCGTGGAGTAGGACGCCTGGCCAACCGGGGCCCAGAACGACTTCCATTTCACCGGCGGGAGCAGGGACCGCGCTGAGCTGGAGGACTGCCGTGCGGGCGGCTTCCGTAGCGAAGAATTCGGGGCCTTTGGCGCCGGTGAAGTAGCCGATCTCGACGCGGCCACCTCCGCCGGAGCTGCCACGCGCCGTACGATCACCGTTCTTGGCAAGAACGAAGATGCTCATGCGGGCGAGCGGCTGAGTGTCGCTGGCAAAGGTGCCGTCAGAGGCGGCGATGAGGATGCGGCGCAACTCGTCGGCATAGCTGGTACGGACCTGGGTGACGCGCTGATCGTATCGGCGGGCCGCACGGTCGGCACGCATGATGAGGTCAAGCTTGGCGGAAAGGTCGGTGTCGAGCTCAGCGGCGGGAGCGGGGTAGAGGCTGGGCGAGCTGGTTTCGGTAAATCCCTGAATGGGCTGCCTGGCGGGGCCGCTGGCGATGAGCGCGGCGGTACGCGCGGCGCGGAGGAGCCGGTCGGCGCTGAGATCATCGGTGTAGGCATAGCCGGTGCGCTCGCCACTGACCACGCGGATGCCACAGCCGGCGCTGACTCCCTGGCTGGCGGACTTGGCGATGGATTCGTCAAGTCCAAGGGACGTGGAGGCGACGGATTCGAAGTAGAGATCAGCATAATCGCCGCCGGCGGAGAGAGCCTCGCCGAGGCAGCGCTCCAGCAGGCGCTCGGTCACGCCGAATTTCTCAAAAAAATAGCGCTTATGATCCACGCAGGTCTCCGGGGTGAACCTGACCCTGAAGTGTTAGATGATACTCCCCGGAATTCCAGGCCGTGGAATCGGAAAGTGTGCCAGGATCGGGGAGATGAGAAAGGTCCTCCTCCTGCTGATGGCTTTGCTGCTGGTCGCGCCGGCGTTCGGCGTGAAGGCGCCGAAACATCATCCGCATCCGGCCCCACACCACGAGAAGAACCCGCAA
>JASHRH010000277.1 GCA_030037475.1 Acidobacteriaceae bacterium | reverse complement strand
GCCAGCCGATTACTCCGATCTCCGGCGCTGCGTCGAGCGGAGCGTCAGGCGCGGCCACGAACGGCGCACCCATGCAGGGCGCAACCAGTCACCCGGCGGCTCCGCACAAAACCGCTGCGCCGGCAAAGTCCACCGGCACAGCGGCTCCTCAAGCCGCGCCGGTTGCACCGCACGCCGGTAAGCCGGCTTCGCACAGCAATCAGCCGGCTGCGCCGTCTCCTCAGGGAGGGCATTGAGGCATGCCCCTGCTGGCGTCGTCGCGGCACGAGGTCGGAACCCGGTCCTACCCGTGGCTGGTGTATGTGCTGGCTCCCCTGCTGGCGCTGGGTCTCCAGTCCTTCGTCTCCCTCCACTTCCCGTCTTTCGACCTGATCGATCTGCCGCTCCTCGTCACGATCTATTACGCCATCACGCGTCGCGAGCCAGTCAGCGCCACACTGGTGGGCGCGCTCATCGGCATCGCGCAGGACGCGCTCACGCATCGTGCGCTGGGCATCTTCGGCATTGCCAAGGCAATCATTGGGTACATGGCGGCCTCTCTGGGCGTGCGCCTGGATACAGACAATCCCGGCACTCGGCTGCTGCTCGTCTTCGGCTTCACCATCGAGCAGACCGCGATCCTGTGGCTGCTCGAGCGCCGCATGCTGGGCCAGCCCTTTGCCTGGCACTGGATGCACGAGCTGTTCCGAGCCGTCGTCGACGCCCTGGCCGGAGTGATTCTCTTCGCGCTGCTGGACCTGACGCGCCGCCGTGAGTAACTCGGACGGACCTGCGAAAATGCGTCCGGGAAAGGGAATCCTCCCGCGGGGTACAATCGTCCTAAGGAAAAGCGGCCAATGCGCACCCAGCCGTCCGCGGCATTCCTCCAGGCTGGAGCGTTGGCCTGATGAAAGCCTTCCGGAACAGGAAATTCCCAGTCGATGAAAAGCCTCTCGTACCGTCTCTTGCCGCTCTGCCTGGTGGCCGCTCTGGCCTCGGCATCGGGGGCACAAACAGCCCCGGCTCCGGCCGCACCGCCCGCGTCGGCACCGGACATGGGCAGTGCCTACTACCATTTCATGCTGTCCCACGAGTACGAAGAGCTGGCGCAGACCTACGGCAACAGCGACTACGCCACCCGGGCGGTCGAAGAGTACAAGATGGCGCTCAACGACGACCCCACCTCGAAATATCTGAACAGCCATCTGGCCGATCTGTACTTCGCCACCGGACGCATCCGCGAAGCCGTGGAGGCAGCGCAGGCGCAGGTTCAGAAGAACCCGAATGATCTGGAAGCGCACCGTTTGCTCGCTGAAGTGTATCTGCGCTCGCTGGGCAACGAGGAGCAGTCCGATGTTTCCAGTCAGATGATGAAGCTGGCCATTGCCGAGTACGAGAAGATCGTGCAGTTGGCGCCGCAATCCCTCGACGATCACCTCATGCTCGCGCGGCTGTACGCGGCGGACCACGACAACGCCAAAGCTGAAGAGCAGCTCGCGGCAGCACGGCAGATCAATCCCGGGTCGGAAGAAACAGCCCTCATCGCGAACCGGTTCTATACCGATATCGGCGACAGCCAGAAAGCCGTTGAGGTGCTCAGGTCGCTGCCCCAGGACGACCAGACCGCGCGCACGGAATATCAGTTGGGCCAGACCTACGATCAGCTGAAGGACCCGAAAGATGCTGTTGCGGCCTTTCGCGAGGCGCTGAATCTGGAGCCTGACAACCTGGATGTGGAGAAATCGCTGGCCCGGGATCTGATGGCCACCAACCAGGGCCAGGACGCGCTGAAGGCATGGCAGGACGTCGCGGCTGGCGATCCCACCGACGCTGACGCATGGGGCCAGATCGCGCAGATCGACCAGGCGAATAACCAGTTCCCGGACGCGCTGACGGCCATCCGCAAAGCGCGGGATATCGATTCCGCCAATCTGGAGTATGCCTTCCAGGAAGCCACGACAGACGATGCACTCGGCCATCTCGACGACTCCGTGAAGGTGTACCGCCAACTGGCCACGGATACTGAACATGCGAGCGGCGTGTATTCCGATCGCGAAAAGGAAAATTACGCGCTGGTGCTGGGCCGTCTCGCAGAAGTTTACCGCGAGCAGTCCCGTCCGGACCTGGCCATTGCCGCCTATCAACAGCAGGCGACGCTG
Source organism: Acidobacteriaceae bacterium (assembly GCA_030037475.1). Classification (GTDB taxonomy): domain Bacteria; phylum Acidobacteriota; class Terriglobia; order Terriglobales; family Acidobacteriaceae; genus Palsa-343. The sequence continues at coordinate 2,584 of JASHRH010000277.1, read as the reverse complement.
GGCGGCGAATACGAGGAGCAGGCCTACGACCTGGAAGTGGAGACCTGCCGCGAAGCGCGCGAATACGACAAGGCTGTGACCACGGCGCAGGAAGCCGTGCAGAAACAGCCGAAGAGCCTGGACGCGAAGCTGACTCTGGCGCGGCAGCTCGCCGATACCGGCCACGCGGACCAGGGCATCGCGATGGCCAAAGGACTGCTCGCGAGCAATCCGAAGAAGCTCGAGGCTTACTACCAGCTGGCCCAGATCTATTCCGACCTGCGCAAGTGGAAGGACGCCACGGATGTGCTGAACGACGCGCAGAAACAGGCGGCGGGCAAGGACGACCAGATGATGGTGGACTTCCAGCGGGCGATGATGGAAGACCGCGCGAAGCGCTACGCCGCCGCCGAAGGGGATTTCGAGAAGGTTTTGTCCATGGATCCGGACAATGCGCTGACGCTGAACAATTATGGATTCATGCTGGCGGACCGCGGGGTCAATCTCGACCAGGCTCTGTCGATGATCCAGAAGGCCGTCAAACTGGAGCCGACAAATTACGCCTATCTCGACTCGCTGGGATGGGTGTACTACCGCCTGGGCCAGTACGCGCAGGCGCAGAACGATCTGGAGCAGGCCATCTCGCGCGACGGCCTGGATCCAACCGTGCACGAGCACCTCGGTGACCTGTATGAGAAGACGGGGCGGCTGAAGCAGGCGGCCTCGCAGTGGGAGCTCTCACTCAATGAGTTCGCGCACACCGTGCAGGCAGATATGGATCCGGGCGAAGAGGCGCGGGTACAGAAGAAGCTCGACAGTGCGCGCGTCCGGCTGGCGAAGGAGTCGAACAACACCCCGCCCATCAAACCGGAATAGGCTCCGCTGACCGTCTCTTCGCCGACCGGCTTTCGCTGCCAGCTTTATCCCTGCCCGCTGTCTGCTGCCTTACACTGTCCCCATGCCGGGGATCGATGTTTTGCCTGCCGCGTGCGCAGTGCCGGATCAGGGACCGCTGAGCCAACGTCAATATCCGGAACCCGATCATCCCTACCGCACGCCGTTTCAGCGTGACGCCGGCCGGATCCTCCACTCGCGCGCCTTTCGCCGCCTCGCTGGCAAAACCCAGGTTTTCACCGAGCGCGCTTCCGATCATTTCCGCAGCCGGCTCACCCACACCCTGGAAGTGACGCAGATTGCCCGCACCGTGGCGCGCGCGCTCGGCCTGAACGAGGACCTGACCGAAGCGCTGGCGCTGGCCCATGACATCGGGCATCCTCCCTTTGGCCATGCCGGTGAGCGTGCTTTGGATGAGGTGCTCCAGCGCTACGGGCTCCGTTTTGACCACAACCTGCACGCGCTGCGCATTGTCGAGTATTTCGAGAACCGGCATCTCGAATTTCGCGGCCTCAACCTCACGCTGGCCGTCCGCGAAGGCATCATCAAGCACTCACGGGACTATTCCGCCGCGGAGCACCCGGAGCTGGCGGAATATTTCCTCAGCCAGCCGCCGCCGCTCGAAGCCCAGATCATCGACTGGGCCGACGAGATCGCGTATTTGACCGCCGACCTCGACGACGGCGTGGAGGCGGAGATCCTTACCGTCCAGGAAATCCGCCGCGGCGTCACCCTGGTCGAGCGCCATCTTGCGCCGCTTCAGGCCGAGCACCCCGCCGCGCCGGAGAAGCTCCTCTTCCAGGAGTCGCTGAAGCGGATGCTCAACGCCCTCGTGGACGATCTGATCGCAGAAACCGCCCGTCAGGCCAAAGGGGTCGCAAACCTTGAGGAAGTTCGTGGCGTGCAGCACCGTCTCGCCGCTTTTTCCCGGGAAATGGAGCAACTGCGGCGCCAGGCCAAGGAATTCCTCTATCAGAACCTCTACCTTTGCGACGACCTGCGCCGAGGCCACCAGCGGGCCGCGGCCGTCATCGGCGATCTCTTTGCCCTCTGGATGGCCGACCCTTGCAGGCTGCCGCCGAGTTACGCCGAGCAGGCGGCGCGGGAAGGCGCTCCGCGCGTGATCGCCGACTATATTGCGGGCATGACCGACCATTTCATCCTCGAACTGCATCGAAGCGAAGGTAAGGCGGCGGTTCCGGACCGGAACTGAGCAGAGTCTCACCCTCCCACGCGCTCAGAAATTGAAATAAGCCGGCGCCCGCTGCCCAGGTGAGGCGCAGGAAATATGACCCTCTTCACTGTACATTCCTGGATCGGGTTCGCTGCCGGGCTGATCGCCGGCTGCTGGATCGGCGCATTCATCGGCGGCGCTGTTGTTCTTCTCTTCGCGAGCCGCCGCATTCGGCAACTGGAAACCGCGAATATGCTGCTGCGGGTCAAGCTGCGCGCACGGGAGAAACCAGGACATCCAGGCACAGAGGGCGGTGGGTCAGTGCTGGTCCTCCCCCCACGGGAGACTCACCGTCCGGCCAGCGCGCCCAGGACGCGCTTCGCCAGCGGCGACCGCTAGCTGTGGAGTCTCAACAGGTTGTTCCGATCGAGGAGTGATCGGGTGATGGGCGGCGACGCACCGAGACTACCATGAGGCCGATGCCAGTTGTACTGGTGCAGCCAGGGGCCAAGCTCCCGGCTGCGTTGGTTGGAGTTC
>JASHRH010000276.1 GCA_030037475.1 Acidobacteriaceae bacterium | reverse complement strand
GATCTTCGCGATCCCTCCATTGCGGGGCATTCGGCGGAGAATCTGCTGCCGCTGATTGTGTTCGGCATGGAGCGGACAGCGATTCGCGACGTGGCTGTGAATGGCAGACTGATCGTGCGGGATGACCGGCACGCGTTACAGGACGAGATCGTTGGACGTTACGCGGAGCTGCACGATAAGATCTGGCACGATGCGGGTGCGCCGCGATGAAAAGTGCCGCGCAGCATCTGGATGCGCTGGTGCGGATTCCGTCGAACTCCGCGGTGTCGAATCGCGGCGTCGTGGAATACACGACGAGTGTGTTGCACGCGTTGGGGTGGGGCACCCGTGAGCTGCCCTATCGCGACGCAGCCAGTGTGGACAAAGTGAATCTGATCTCCGCGCCTCCAGGAGAGCCACTGGACCGGCGCGATGTCGATTTGGTGCTGATGTGCCACACGGACACGGTTCCGTATGCGGTGGACTGGGCGCAGGCGCTCGATCCATATATCGAGGATGGCCAGTTACACGGATGTGGCGCATGTGACGTGAAGGCGTATCTGGCGTGCATCCTGATGGCAGCGCAGACGGAGGCGGATTTTGCGGAAGGGCTGCGTGTCGTGCTGACGGCAGACGAAGAGATCGGCTGCATTGGCGCGGGGCGGTTGCTGGCCGAAGATGTGCTGCATCCGCGGCGGATGGTGATCGGTGAGCCCACGTCGCTGCATCCGGCGCGCGCGGGGAAAGGGTATTGCCTCGCGGAGGTGATCGTTTTCGGCAGGGAAGCGCACAGCGCGCACCCGGGACAGGGCATTTCGTCCATCTACAACGCGGCAAAGCTGGTTGGGGAAATGGAGCGGCTGGCGAAAGATCTGGAGCAGGAGCAGCACAGCTTCTTTGAACCGGGATTCACCAGTATCAACGTGGGGACGATCGAAGGTGGAACGGCGAAGAACATTGTGCCGGGAATGTGCCGGTTCCAACTGGAATGGCGGCCGATTCCGGGGCAGGCACCGGAACGGGTGCTCGAATCTGTCACGCAGGTCGTGACGAAGCTCAGCGCGGCCGATCCGGAGTTTCGCGCAGAGGTGCAGCTACTGCGGCAGCAGCCGGGATTTGAGACGGCGGCAGCGGCAACGCTGGTGCGGCGAATGGAAGGGCTGACCGGACGGGCAGCGGTGTCGATTCCGTTCGGGTCGGAAGCGAATCTTTTTGCGCCGATCGCCGGGGAAGCGATTGTGTGGGGACCCGGCGATATGCGCACCGCGCACAGCAGCCGCGAATGCGTGCCGCTGGCGGAGCTGGACGAGGCGGTGGCGTGTCTGCGCTCACTGATGCGCCGCGACAGGTGAACGTAGCGATCGTCGGGTCCGGCGGACCCGTGGTGCGCAGGCACCAGTAGCTGGAGGCAGCGGCGATGCCGGGCAGCCAGGATTCGGCGTTACGCGGCGTGGTGCCGTAGGGGTTCTTCATCCGGAGGCACTGGCAAGGCTGCGTGGCGGGAGGCGTGGCGCTCATCGTTATCCTCCTGGAGCTAGTCGGCGGCGTTGGGAGCGCGGCTACGATTCTGCTTGAACTTGTCGGCAAATTGGTCCACAATGAGGGACTTATCCGGACGAATACAGTCCGCCACGTAGCGGATTGAGACGGAAATCGCCGAGGCCCCAGCCCGGACCGCAGTCATCTATTTGGAGGGAAAAGTGACCAAACGCTGTTTCGCAGCCTTCGCCTTCGTGTTGTTGCTCGTCTTCGCGACTAACTCCCCAGCCCAGATTGCAACCACCTCCTTGCGCGGCATCGTGAAGGATCCCAGCGGAGCAGTCATTCCCGGCGCTAAGGTCACGATCTCCAACGCCGCGAATGGACAAAAATTCAGCACGACATCGGATGCGTCGGGAGGCTATGTTTTCGCCACGATTCCGCCTGCGCAGTACACCATCACCGCCGCAGCGGCCGGATTTGCCAGTCAAAGCAAAGTCGCGGAGCTGTTGGTGAACCAGCCGGCGACGGTGAACTTCACGATGACCGTAAAGGCGGTTACGACGATAAACGTCAGTGCCGAAGCCCAGACGCTGAACACCACCGACGCTTCGCTGGGCAACTCCATGGGAAACACCATGATTCAGGCGCTGCCCAGTGAGACGCGCAACGTTCCGGACCTGCTTTCCCTGCAGCCCGGCGTCCTTTATATGCCGACCATGGGTGAGAACCTCAACAACATGTCCGGCGACAGCCGCAGTGGCTCGGTCAACGGTGTTCGTTCCGACCAGAGCGATGTCACCATGGACGGTGTCGATGATAACGATCAGGTGTATGGGTTTGCCTTCACGGGAGTCCTGCGCGAAACCCAGGATTCCATCGATGAGTTCCGCGTAACCACAGGCAACTCCGATCCGGACCAGGGCCGCTCCGCCGGTGCCCAGGTGAGTATGGTCACCAAGTCGGGAACGAACCAGTTCCATGGCGCCGCCTACGAATACAATCGGCCGACGTTTACGGTTGCCAACAACTGGTTCAACAAGCAGTCGGAACTGGCCAGTGGATACGCAAACGTCCCCGGCAAGCTCATCCGCAATATCTTCGGCGCCGACGTGGGCAGTCCTGTCAGGAGAGACAAGCTATTCTTCTTTGGTAACTATGAAGGAACCCGCATAGCAGAAAACTATGAAGTCGTCCAGGGGGCGGACGGAGCAGGGGTGCCCACGGCAGCGTACGACTCGGGAGAACTCCAGTATCCTGGTGCGATCCTTTCGCCGCAGCAGGTGGCAGCTCTGGATGCCGGCTGTCAGACCTGCAACACCACCGCTTATCCTTATGGTCCGGGCCCCGATCCAGACGCGCTCGCTTATTTTGCGAAGTTGCCGGTGGCGAATGGCTTCCTGGAGGGCGATGGACTGAACACAGGTTCTTACTCGTTCTCGTCGCCCAATGCACAAACGCTGAACACTTCCATTTTCCGGCTCGACTACACGCCCAATGACAAGCACCGCATCTTCGTGCATGGCCAGCTTCAGAAGGACACGACCGATTCCCCGGAATACTTCCCTGGGCAGGGGCCACAGAACGTCTTTGAGGACAACTCGAAGGGCATCATTGCCGGCGATACCTGGTCGATCAGTCCCAACCTGGTCAATGACCTTCGCTATGGCTTCATTCGCCAGGGCTACAGCAACCGCGGTCTGGCCAATGCTGACTATGTGGATTTCCGCTTCATGCCGACCGAAACGGCCGAGACGCCCACCACCATCACCTCGGTCCCGGTGAATAACATCGTCGATAACTTCAACTGGAACCACGGCAACCATGATTTTCAGTTCGGAGCGAATCTGCGCTTTCTGACGATGAACGAATCGAACAACGCCAATTCGTTTCAGAACGCAAGTTCCAACCCGTACTGGCTGGGCGGAGATCCGCCGGGATATGGCAATGTGCCCTCCGGTTTTCAGAATTCTTACGTCATTGCTTATGGGAATCTGGTGGGCGATATTCCGTCCGTTACCAACAACTGGAATTATCAGATCACCAGCCCCACTTCAGGAACGCTGCTGTCGGACGGAACTCCTATAGTCCGGCACTTCAGATCTACCGAGGTCGAATATTATCTCCAGGACGAATGGCACGCGACGCCGAAACTGGTCGTCACGCTCGGCCTTCGCCACAGCATTCTGGGAGTGCCATGGGAGACCAGCGGGCAGGAAGTTGCGCCCACCATCGACACGCATGCCTGGTATCAGGAGCGCGAAGCGGCGGCACTGCAGGGGCAAATTTACGAGCCGAACCTGGCGTTTGCCCCAACCGGCCCGTTTTACGGCAAGCCGGGTTACTGGCCCAGGCCGAATGACAACATAGCCCCGCGGCTGGCGATTGCTTACTCTCCCGATGCAAAAACGTCGATTCGCGCGGGCTTCGGTATGTATTACGACCATTTCGGGGAAGGCCTGGTCAATGCCTTCGACCAGCACGGCTCGTTCGGCATGAGCACTCAAATCACAAACCCGGCGGGCACCTATGACTCCGAAAGTTCGCCGCGCTTTACCGGGCGGAATACTTTGCCCTTCACCAACGGGACGGCGCCCGCAACCACACCGTTCCCCTTTACAGCGCCACAAGCCTTCGCCATCACGTGGGGCCTCGATAGCAAAATCAAGACACCGTATACCGAGGCCTTTAATCTGTCAGTCCAGCGCCAGTTTGCAGGCGGCTGGACGCTGGAGACGGACTATGTCGGCACGTTAGGCCGGCACCTGCTTCAAAGCCTCGATCTTGCCGAGCCGACTGATTTTGTCGACCCGAATGGAGGGGGCGATTACTACACGGCCGGTAGCATGCTGTCGCATCAGGCGGATCTGAACAATGGAAGCTGCAACTGTATCTACAACAACAGTAACAATCCGCCAACGGTGACTGGGAACACGGCAACCATCCAGCCGATCAAGTATTTCGAAGATATGTTTCCCTGGATGGCGAACTTCGATTATTCGGGTGAAAGCGCAACTCAGGCGATTTTCAATGACGAATGGGTGCCTTTCCGCTCCAACCTTGGGGCAACAACAGCGCTCGCCGACCTGGATTTCTTCTGCTACAGCGGCTCTGAGGAGGTTCCCTATCCCTGCCCTGCCAGTTTCCAGCCGCGATTCTGGCAGGGTCAGTTTTCCTCCCTCTATGCTCTGTCCTCTATTGGATCGAGCTACTACAACGCAGCACAGGTCGTGCTGCGACATCCCTTCAGCCACGGGCTGCAGGTGGACGTGAGCTACACCTTCTCGCACTCAATCGATCTGGGGTCGGACGCCGAGCGCAATACGGAGTTCGCTACCAGCGGCAGCAGCGGTTCCTTCAGCGATATCATCAACACCTGGAGGCCGTATCTGAACCGGGCCTCCTCGGATTTCGACACCCGCCATTTGCTGACGGTCGATTGGGTCTATGAGATGCCCTTCGGCCACGGCAAGGCACTTGGAGGCAACGCCAATCGTTTTGTAAACGCGTTCATTGGGGGATGGCAGTGGTCGGGGCTGAGCCGTGTCACCAGCGGACTTCCTTTCTCGCTCTTTGAGCCGGGCTGGACAACCGACTGGCAGATCGAGAGCTACGGCGTGGTGACCGGCCCGGTCAAAATGCGACGGCACTTCGATTCCAACGGCGATCCGCAGTTCTTTGACAACCCCGACGCTATTAATAACAGCCTCTCCTGCGGTGGTCAGGTTTGTCCCGGCCAAACAGGACCTGCCGGCAACATCCGGTTGCCCTATCCGGGCGAGACCGGCAGCCGTAACGCATTCCGCGGCGATGGGCTTTTCGACGTCGATTCGGGCGTGACCAAGTCCTGGAATGTGAACAAATTGCGCGAGGGCAGCACGCTCAAGTTCGACTGGGAAATCTACAACGTAACGAACACGGTGCGCTTCGACCCTGCGTCCATCAGCTCTGGGCTGACGGGTGGGAGTCTGGGCGTTGCCAGCAGCCTGATGAGCGAGCCGCGCGTGATGCAGTTCGCGCTGCGGTACGACTTCTGATCGACCGAACGATGAAAGGGCGCTGGATTGTTCGGCGCTCCCTTCTGTGGATTGCCGGAAAAGGAAAAGGCTCTGCGCGCGAGCAGAGCCTTTTCCTTTGGATGTTGGAGCACCGGGCGGGAATTGAACCCGCGAATACTGGTTTTGCAGACCAGCGCGTTAGCCACTTCGCCACCGGTGCTCATGTTCGCCGCGTCGTCGTCGCGGACGCGGCTTTGTTTACTGCGGCTGCGTGGCAGTGCGCAGGTAAGGCTTCACCGTCTTATAGCCGGGGAAGAGCTTAGCGGCTTCCTCATTGGAAACGGCTCCTCCAATGATCACGTCCTCGCCCTGCTTCCAGTTGGCCGGAGTCGATACCTTATGCTTCGTGGTCAGCTGAATTGAATCGAGCACGCGAAGAATCTCGTCGAAATTGCGGCCTGTGCTCATTGGGTAGGACAGAGTGAGCTTGATACGCTTGTCCGGCCCGATGACGAAGACCGTGCGGACGGTAGCGTTGTGCGCGGGCGTGCGACCCTCGCTGGTGTCGCCGGCGTCGGCGGGGAGCATGTCGTAAAGCTTGGCCACCTTCAGCTCGGGGTCGCCGATCATGGGATAGTTCACGGCGTGGCCGGTCACGTCGCGGATGTCACCTTCCCATTTTTTGTGGCTGTCGACCGGATCGACCGAGAGGCCGATCACTTTGGCGCCGCGTTTGGCGAATTCCTTCTCCAGGCCGGCCACTGCGCCCAACTCTGTGGTGCAGACGGGCGTGAAGTCCTTGGGATGAGAAAAGAGGACAGCCCAGTGGCCGTCGATCCAGTCGTGGAAATGGATGGTACCGTGCGTGGTTTCGGCAGTGAAGTCCGGGGCGATATCGTTGATGCGAAGCGACATGATGCTGATTCCTCCTGAGGCGATGCGTTGGGGCTGCGCCGGGGCGAAAAAACCCACCCGGGCTGAGCAGCGGGTGGGTTCTGAGGATGCTCGAAGCTTATCGAACCGGTTCTCTCAGGCACACACCCGCAGGTCGCGGCCGCAACAGCAGCAGCACAGACGCATGCAGGTTAGCGAGAGAGCGTTCATCTCCTTATCAGGGTAGGGGCACGAGCGGGAGATGTCAAATGCCGAGCAACGAGGGTACTGGTTCAGTTTGAGGCTGTTTTGAAGGGGCACGGCTTTAGCCGTGCCGCAAGTTGCTCTCAATGAGGGGGCTTCAGCCTCCGAGGGGTGGTTTCTTTCAAACTGACCCAATACCGCAACGAGGCCAGGGGCCGTGATCCGTCAGCGAAGGGCAGGGCAGGCTACAGAAGCGCGGCGCGGCCAGTGCCAGGGAAGACCGCGGACTCGCGGCTGATCGTCCACATCATTCGGGACCGGAGATGCCGATGCGCGGATCGACGCAGGAGTGCTCGACTGGGAGCAGGAGGGATTCAGGGCCGGGCCGCCAGTCAGGCAGTGGCCGCGGCCACGGTGCACACACTGCGTCTGGAGCCGTAGCCATAACAGCCAGCGCATGCATTCCTCGCGCTTCCGGACGCAGTTCCCATTACACTGTCATGGAGCCGAAAGGAAAGGGCCGGATGGCAACCGCATCAGAAGAGAGGGCCGCCACGCAGGCAGACGTGAAGGCGATCCTGCGGGAGGGCGTGGAACGGACGGACGCGGCGCTGGAACGGCTGCTTCCTCCGCTGACGCAGGTTCCGGCTTCCATTCACGGAGCGATGCGGCACAGCGTTTTCGCGGGCGGCAAGCGGCTGCGGCCTGTCCTGGTGATGCAGGCAGCGCGGATGACCTCGGCAGCGCGCGGCAAGGTGGGCTTGCCGGAAGGGGTTGAGGAACTGGGTGCGGCCATCGAGATGCTGCACACGTATTCGCTGATCCATGACGACCTCCCTGCGCTGGACAACGATGATCTGCGGCGCGGCAAGCCGACCTGCCACGTGGCCTTTGGCGAGGCGATTGCGATTCTGGCCGGCGACGCTCTGCAAACGCTGGCGTACCAGACGCTGGCTAAGCTGAAGTGCGAGCCGGAACGCGCGGTGAAGATTGTGGGCCTGATTGCCGAAGCGACGGGGACAGTGGAAGGGATGATCGGCGGGCAGGTGCTCGATCTCGAAGGGGAGCACACGAAGCCGACGGCCGAGAGCGTGGCGGCGATTCACCGTGCGAAAACCGGCGCTCTGATCCGGGTGAGCATTGTGACGGGCGGGGTTTATGCCGGCGCCGATGCCGAGGATGCGCGGCGGCTGACGGAGTTTGGAACGAAGGCGGGACTGGCGTTCCAGATCGTCGACGATGTGCTGGACATGACGCAGGACTCCGCGCACCTGGGCAAGACAGCGGGTAAGGACGTAGCCAGCGACAAGGCGACGTGGCCAGCCGTCTTCGGCATTGAGCAGTCGCGGCGGGATGCAGCGCGGCTGATCGCGGAGGCGTTCACCACGCTGGATCCGTATGGCACAGCGGCAGAAGGGCTGAAGGCGGTGGCGCGGTATCTGGTAGAGCGGACGAACTGAGAGGCGGGGAATGCGGTATAGGGTTGAAGGTGTCGCGGCCTGAAACCTGCGTAGCCTGCCCTGTTTTCCGGCGGCTAGATTCCCATTCCGAATTCGGTGCTGAAGTCCTCACCAGCGTGAGAGAAGAAGTCAGACGGGGTGCGATGCCGGATCTTATAGCGCAGGCGGAGTTCCCGGCCCACGAAGAGACCGAGGGCGGTGACGCCGAGGGCCACCGAAGCCCAGCCGAAAACGCGCAGTGCGCCACATGAACCGCAGGCAGATTCCGCCTGCTCCAGTTGATGTTCCGCGGTTTTGCGGCTTTTTCTCCGGCAAAAAGACATAAGTTCTCTCCGCGCAAGCCCTGAGACCATCATAGCTTAGGTTTGCGCTGTTTCCCGTGGCTCCCAGTCTCTATATCGGCCAGGACGCAGCGAAGTACATACCTCATTCGAGGGATTCGAGGCGCCGCAGGATTTCCACCTTGCGCTCGGGAGGCAAAAAGCTGGCTTCGATCGAGTTGGACGCCAATTCGCGCAGATGCTCCTCGGTGAAGGCGAAGCATTCCTGGGCGATCCGGTATTCGTCCTCAAGGTCGCTGAGGAAGAGGGCCGGATCGTCGGAGTTGAGGGTGACCATCAGGCCGGCATCAAAGTAGCGGCGCAAGGGGTGGTCCTCCGGGCGCGCGCAGCAGCCGGTACGGAGATTCGAAGAGACGCAGATTTCGAGAGGAATCTGGCGCTCGGCGAGAACGCCCATCAGTTCGGGATCGTGGATGGCGGAAAGTGCATGTCCCAGGCGCTCCGCGCCGATATTCAGCGCGCCCCAGATGCCTTCCGGGCCGACAGTCTCGCCGGCATGGGCGGTGAGGCGAAGGCCGGCCTCGCGGGCCTCGGTGTAGAGGCTGCGGAAAGGCTCGGCCCCGGTGCGGCGCTCATCCCCGCCGATGCCGATGCCGATGATGGAAGGGAACTGCGGGCGCAGTTCGGCGGCTTTGCGGAAGACCCGGGCTGCCTCGTCGGGGCCGAAGTGGCGAACGGCGTCGAAGATCCAGTAGAGGGACAGGCCCAGCTCGGATTCAGCGCGGACGCGAGCGCGCTCCATGCCGAGGAACAGCGGCTCGAATTCGCAGCGCCGCCAGTAATAGACGACCCCGACAGAGACGTAGACCTCGGCATGGACCACCCCCTGATGGGCGAGGCGCTGCGCCATGCGCCAGGTCGCCAGCTCGTAGTCGTCCGGGGTACGGAGGTGCTCCGTGACTGCTTTGAAGGCAAGGAGAAATCCGGAGAAGTCAGTGTAGTGAAACAGAGCACGCGCCTGCTCAGGGCCGAGCGCGGCTGAGTTTTGCCCTGCGCTCAGCTCCACCAGGGTTTCGGGAGTGACGGTGCCTTCCAGGTGAAGGTGAAGCTCGGCCTTGGGCAACCGGCGGATGAAAGAATCGAAGTCCACTGAACAGGGTACAAGGTGATGCGGTCCGGTGTAGCCGGCAGCGCCACAGAGGGCTTGAACAAATCGGTACATGGTGCGTGAAACCCCCAGGAGTGGGAGAGACAGACGGAAATGAGCCGGTACAATCCGGTTATGGGGACTGGAGTGGCGGAGTTTCGGCGCAGGCTTCTCAGGTGGTTTGACGAGTGCGCCCGCGATCTGCCGTGGAGGCAGACGCGCGATCCCTATGCAATTTGGGTCTCCGAAGCGATGCTCCAGCAGACGCGCGCGGCCGTGGTGGTCGAGTACTACCAACGATTCCTTCAGAAGTTTCCGGATCTGGCATCGCTGGCGCGGGCCGATGAGGCAGAGGTACTGGCGGCATGGAGCGGCCTGGGCTATTACCGGCGGGCGCGGGCGCTGCACGAATCGGCGCGAGCGGTGATGGCTGAATACAAAGGTCAAATTCCCGGCACAGCGGCGGAGCTGAACCGCCTGCCGGGTGTGGGCGTGTATACGGCTGCGGCGGTGGCGAGCATTGCCTTCGGCGAGGCAGTGGCCGCTGTCGATGGCAATGTGGAGCGGGTGCTGACGCGCTACCTGGGACATGAACCTGTGCCGGGCGCGGCGCGCAGCGGCCAGTTGCGCCAGGAGGCCATGCGCCTGGTGGATCCAGAGCATCCGGGAGACTTCAACCAGGCCATGATGGAGCTGGGCGCAACGGTGTGCCTGCCGAAAGGGCCACTGTGCCTGACGTGCCCGGTGCGCGATGGATGCAAAACGCGCGGAGAACATGCAGTTGCTCCTGCGCGGAAAATGCGGAGCCGGAAAACTGCGCTGGCCCTGTTGCAGCGGAAGGAGTGGCCGAAATCCGAAGTGCTGCTGGAGCAGCGTCCGGCGGACGCGGCGCAAATGCCGGGCATGTGGGAACTGCCGCAGGTGAAAGATGGCCAGGAAAATGCCGGCTCGATCCTGCTGACCGTCCGGCATGCCATTACCAATACGAATTATTACGTGACGGTGTACGGGCTGGACGCGGGCGAACGCGATCGGCTGGTTCGGTCGGTGGGCGATCGGATGTGGATTCCTCTGCTCGAACTGCATGAGCGTCCGCTGACCGGGCTGACGCGAAAGATCCTGAAGCGGCTGAAGGTGATGCCGGGCTACAGCGGCTCGGGTCCTGCGGCGGTGATTGGCGAGACGGTGCGCAACGCGGAGAAGGAGTTCGAGAGCGCGGTCTTCGGAAATTAGGCGCGCTCTGATTGTCGCGTCGGTCAGCCTCTTCGACACACCAGGCATCTCAACGCGCGTGGAATGCGCGTGATCCTGCGAGATATATGCCGGCGGCGGTAGTATGGAAAGGCTATGCCGGAAACCGAGATCCAGGCGGCGCTGCCGCTGACCCATCTGAACGAAGAAGAGAGAATGCTGCGCGACACGGTGCGCCAGTTTGCGCAGCAGGAGATTGCGCCGCGCGTGCGCGCCATGGACGAGGCGCAGAAACTCGATCCCGGCATTCTGCGCCAGCTTTTTGAGCTGGGGCTGATGGCCATTGAAGCTCCGCTGGAACTGGGCGGCGCGGGCGCGTCGTTTTTCAGCGCGGTGCTGGCCGTGGAGGAGATCGCGCGCGTCGACCCTGCGGTAGCCGTGATGGTGGACGTGCAGAATACGCTGGCCGTAAATGCCCTGCTGCGCTGGGCCACGCCGGATCAGCAGCGGATGTACCTGCCGAGGATGGCGCAGCAAACCGTCTGTGCGTACGCGCTGAGCGAAGCCGGTTCAGGGTCGGATGCGTTTTCGCTCATGACGCAGGCGCGGGCTGATGGCGACCGCTATGTGCTGAACGGCCGGAAACTGTGGATCAGCAATGCCGTGGAGGCTGACCTGTTTCTGGTCTTCGCGACCGTGAATCCCGAGGCGGGATACAAGGGCATCACGGCCTTCCTGGTGGAACGCGGTACGGCTGGTTTTACCGTCGGCCACAAGGAAGACAAGATGGGGATTCGCGCATCGTCGACCTGCGAGCTGCTTTTCGACGATTGCCGAGTGCCGGCGGCGAACGTGATCGGCGAGGTAGGCAAGGGCTACAAAATCGCGATTGAGACATTGAATGAAGGGCGCATCGGCATTGCTGCGCAGATGTTGGGTTTGGCTGAGGGCGCGTGGGGATTCGCCGTCAAATACAGCCAGGAACGCAGGCAGTTCGGCAAGCCGATCGCTGAGTTTCAGGCCGTGCAGTTTGCGCTGGCCGACATGGCGACGGAGATCGAGGCGGCGCGCATGATGGTCTACAATGCGGCGCGGCTGAAAGGCGCAGAGATGCCGTTTGTGAAAGAGGCGGCGATGGCGAAGCTCTACGCCTCGCGCGTAGCGGAGAGCGTGGCGAGCCGCGCGGTCGAAATCTACGGCGGCTACGGCTTCGTGAAGGACTACCCAGTGGAGAAGTTCTATCGTGACGCGAAGATCGGCGCCATTTACGAGGGCACGTCGAACATGCAGTTGGCAACCATTGGAAAGGCCGTCCTCAGCGGATCATGAGGAGTACGACGATGACGGTCGAGGAGTTCCGCGCGTCGCTCCGGGCCGATGAACCGCCAAAAAAACTAACCGCGCCACTCCAGGCGCTGTGGTGGGATGCTCACGGCGAATGGTCGCGCGGCCACGATCTGATCAACGATATGGAGTCGCCGGATGCGATGGCCGTCCACGCGTATCTGCACCGCAGAGTGGGCGCGGACTGGAATGCCAATTACTGGTACCGCCGCGCGGGCCGGGCGTTTCATCGGCTGAAGCTGGAAGACGAATGGGCGGCGCTGGTGGAAGGACTGCTTCCTCACAGCGGGTAGCGTTCGGCGGCGATGACCGTCTCCGCCACCGATCGGCCCAGCGTGACGGTGTTGATGGGTTCGTGCTTCGACAGACGGCGGAAGATCGCCATTTGCGTGCGGAGCATGTCGCCTTCCGCAATCGCCCCAAGAATGCGCTCGGCGGAATCCTGTACGATGCGGAATGATCGCGCGGCGGAAAGCTCCGCCAGCGCGATGTGAAGTTCCGCTGATCCCCGAGCAGTGGCCTTCTCAGCGCGCAGGATGGCCGACTCCATTACTAGGATCTCGATGAGAATATCGGCGAGCGCGCCCATGATCTCCTGCTGATCCTGCAGGTCGGTCGGGTATTTTTGGCTGGCAGCGCCGGCGCAGAAGAGGCCGAGCTTCTTCGCGGAAGCGAGCAGGGCTTTCTCCGTTGCGAGAATTCCGGTCGGTTCCCCCCGCGGCGCAGAGCCGGCCATCACCTCATCCATGATTTTTCCGATGGCGGGCAGCAGCGGCAGCCGCCCCTGCATGGCGCGCTTCAGCAGAAAGCCGGTGATGATGAGCCGGTTAATTTCATTCGTGCCTTCGAAGATGCGGTTGATGCGCGCGTCGCGGTAGGCGCGTTCGGCGGGATACTCCTCGACATAACCGTAGCCGCCGTGGATCTGAACGGAGCGATCGACAGCGCGCTCCAGCATCTCCGAGCACCAGACCTTCACAATGGAGCACTCGACGGCGTACTCCTCGATGCGTTTTTGTACTTCATCGGCGGGAGCGTCGGCAGATAGCGTGGAGAGCGCCGCATCGATGGCGCCGACGACGCGATAGACGAGGGCTTCGCCTGCATAGATGCCGGCGGCTATATCTGCCAGCTTTTCCTGAACAAGACCGAACGACGCAATGGGCTTGCCGAAGGCGATGCGTTGCTTTGCGTAACGCACGGCGGTGCGGAGCGTGGTGCGCGCGCCGCCCAGCGCGGCCGCACCGAGTTTGTAGCGGCCCACATTCAGAATGTTGAAGGCGATGTGGTGGCCTTTGCCGGCTTCGCCCAGCAGGTTGCCGGCCGGGATTGCGCAATCGGAGAGAACCAGCGGGCACGTGGAGGAGCCGCGGATACCGAGTTTGTGCTCCTCCGCGCCAATGGTCAGGCCGGGCGTGCCGCGCTCGATCAGAAAGGCCGAGAACTGCGGCGGGTTACCGTTGTCGCCGACAATTTTCGCGAAGACGATGAAGAGGTCCGCGAAGCCTGCGTTGGTGATCCACATCTTCTCGCCGTTCAGAATGTACTGCGTGCCGTCGGGCGAGAGGCGCGCCTGCGCGCGGATGTTCATGGCGTCGGAGCCGGAGGAGGCTTCGGAGAGCGCGTAGGCCGCGACCCATTCGCCGCTGGCCAGTTTCGGCAGGTACTTTTCTTTTTGCTCCGGCGTGCCGTACCAAATCACCGGCAGAGTGCCGATCCCGGTATGCGCGCTGATGCTGACGGAAAAGCTGGCGCAGACGGCGATGCGGTCGGCGATGAGGGCGGAGGTGACCTTGTCGAGCGCGAGGCCGCCGTACTGCTCCGGGATGTCGACTGCGAGCAGGCCGAGCTTGCCCGCCTCCAGCAGCAGATCGCGTGTGACCTGGAAGTTTTTGGCTTCGATTTCCGACACGCGGGGCAGGATGGACTTCTCTGCAAACTCGGCGGTGGTGCGGGCGATCTCCTGCTGTTCCTCGGAAAGATCTTCCGGCGTAAAGACGTCATCGGACGCGGCGCTGGTGAGCAGAAAGCTTCCGCCGGTGGGGGCTTGAGGGACGGTGGTAGTGGTCGTAGCCATGGGAGACTCCGAAAACGAATCGTACGCCCGTTGGACGAAGTTTGGGCAAATCAGGTGGTACGGCGTTTACGCGAGATTTTCGAAGATCCCCGCAGCCCCCATGCCGCCGCCGACGCACATCGTCACCAATCCATAGCGGGCTTTGCGGCGCGGCATTTCGTGGAGCAGTGTCGCGGTAAGCTTCGCGCCGGTGCAGCCCAGCGGATGCCCGAGGGCGATGGCTCCGCCGTGTACGTTCACTTTGGTGGGATCGAGCGAGAGCTGGCGGATGACCGCGAGGGACTGGCAGGCGAAGGCTTCGTTCAACTCGATGAGGTCGATCTGGTCGAGGGTGAGGCCGGCGAGCTTCAGTACTTTCGGCACGGCATAGACGGGACCCAGGCCCATCTCCTCGGGGTCGCAGCCGGCATAGGCATAGGCGACGAAGCGGGCGAGCGGGCGCAGACCGAGCGCTGCTGCTCGTTCGGCGGAGATCACGACAGCGGCGGCGGCTCCGTCGGAGGTTTGCGAGGAGTTGCCCGCAGTCACGGTTCCTTTGGCGTGGAAGACGGACGGAAGCTTCGCGAGGGCTTCGGGGGTCGTGTCAGCACGGGGACCTTCGTCGACGCGGAATTCAGTGGTTGCGGTTTGGGCTTTCGTGCCGGAGGCCGGAGCGGTATTGGTGACAGTCACGGGCACAATTTCAGCGTCGAATGCGCAGGACTGCTGCGCAGTGAGGGCCTTCTGATGACTCGCCAGCGCGAAGGCGTCGGCATC
>JASHRH010000275.1 GCA_030037475.1 Acidobacteriaceae bacterium | reverse complement strand
TGCGCGTAGTCTTGACCGGCCTTGGAGTCGGGGGTGCCCGCTTTGTACATGGCGAGCGCCGCCTTCACGTCCCCGTGCGTGGCTTTCAGGTTTGCGGCGAGCATCTGCGCCGCACGGTCGGCAGCGAAGGCGGGGTCGGTGGCCGCGCGCTGCAAGTCCGCCTCACTTGCTCCTGAGGCGGGGTCGAGTTGAAAGAGGCCGTGGCCTTTGTTGCCCGGGGTTTTCGAGAGGCCGGTTTTTGCGTCGTAGACGGGTGAGGTTCCCAGGCCCGTTTCTTGCTCGCCAAGCGCCCGCAGGAGTTTCGGATCCACGCCCCACTTTTGCGCGGCAGCGGCGATGACCGCACCGTAGGGGTCGGCGTTGACGCGCGGAGCGGGCGCAACGATGCGCGGCTCGTACTGGTGCTGCGCGGGTAGGTCGCCCGTGGGAACGGCGTCCGTTGTGACGGTGCCGCCGGGGGACCTCGGAAGGAGGTCCGTGCTCGGGACGGCACCCGTGGGCTGCGGTCCGCTCGGCTGTGGCGGCGGAGCGGCGCTTACCGGAAGGTCGTCAGCGGAAACAGCGGTCGGCATCGGCTACTGGCTGACGTAGTACCAGTGCTGACCATCGTCGGAATAGATGGGCTTGCCGCTCTTAGACGTAGAGAACTGCCGCGTTCCCGCTCCGCCGACCGGTTCGACGCGCGAGGTCTGCGGCGTGATCGCATTGGCCGCTGCGGTCGGATACGCTTCGAGCAGCGTTTGATACCTGGCGACGTTGGCGTTCGCGGTGTCGAGCGCGGACTTAGCCGACACCATCGCTTGATAGAGCGGCGAGTTTTGGTCCGGTGTGTAGCCGTTGTTCACGGCATTCTGCCACGCTTCCGCGGCGTGCGTGTAGTCGTTCTGGGCGGTTGAGAGCAGTTTCCCTTGCGCATCCATGAGCGCGCTCATCGAGCGCACCGCCGTCGCGTTGCGCGCGTTGTCGAGTTGCCCCGAGACCTGCTGCGCGTAGACGGCGAGCCGTCCGGCGGAGGTCTGCACGGCCTGCATCCGCGCCGAGAGATTACCCTGGGCGACCGAAAGCATCCCCATCTTGTACTGCTTCGTCGTCGCATCCTCAGCCGCGCGCAGGCCGACCTTTTGCTCGTCAATGTCGAGCAGTTTTTGCTTGTACTCGATTTCCTGCTGCGGCTTGATGATGTTCAGCGTCGTGAGCGCCTGCGCGGCCAGGTCGGCGCGCTGTTCGAGGGCGGACTGCACCTGCGGGTCAACGAGCGTGCTCATGGCCTCGGGGTTGCGGAAGGCAACGGTGATCTGCGGGCCCATCGCTTTGAGTTGGGCCATTGCAGCCGCCACCGGCAACGGGCTCTTGGGGTCCGCGATCTGTTTGAGCACGCCTTGCACCGAGGTCATCACGCGCTCGGTGACGCCCGCCGTTTCCGGCTGCAGCGCCGCAAGGGCGGTGGGGTCCCACTTGCCGTCCTTCTTGAACGACTCCGCGTCAAGGCCGCGCGCACCGAGAATGCGTGTGATCGTCGCTTCGTTCGTCGGGTTCGCGAGCACAGCGGGGTTGACGAGCGCGGCCTGGCCGAGGCTTGCGAGCGTGGCGTTATCCCGCTGCGGGTCGGAGGGGACGATGGCGTTGAGGTCCACCTTCCCGTTCGCATCCAGCGGCACGGGGAGTTTTCGCTTGCCGTAATACTGCGAGAGGAAGTTTCTGGCTTGCGGGCTTTCGAGTATCTGTGGGTTTCCCTGGGCCTCGGTGACGAGTTTTTGGAGGTTCTCGTCGTCTGCTTTCCCTTGCGCCTGCTGCAGGATGAGTGCGCGCATTTGCGCGTCTTGAATCATCTGCGGAAGCTGCCCGAGGGCCTGGCCGAGTTGCGCGCCCGCAGGCGGCGCGACGGATGGCAACGCGACGGGTGCGGCGAGCGAACCGATGTGCCCCATTACAGGATGCCTCCGGGAATCTCAAAGCCTGCATCGAGGATGCGCTCCGCGTCCTCTGCGATACGCTCCGCGCCGTCCGTGCGATATTGCAGCCGAACCGAACAGTGGTTGCTCATCTCACCGGCGTATTCGACGCACGCATCCTCCATCGCTTCGAGGTCATCGCCGACCGCGAGCGAGAGGCCGACGATGCCCTCGGGGCTCGCCATCTCTAGGCCATCGCCGTTGCGCCGCACGCAGTACGCGATGAAGTGCTTGTCCCACAAACCGTCCGTCCCGCCGATGCGGACCTTGCCGTGCGGGCTCGCTTTCTCGTCGCGCTTGACATCCTCGCTCGGGTACGGCGGCACCGACAGTCGCACCGCGTAGGCGAGCGATTCGGTGTCCACCTGCGGGAGATTCGTCCCCAGCGCCACCGCCGCCAAAAACTCCCCGAGGTTCGGCATGAGGCGCGCGACCGTCATCTCGGAATCGTAGCCCAGGCGCGGCGTCCACTCCAGAAACGCCGCGTGCCCGTCGTCCAGGGCCACCGCGTTCACGTCGTAGAGTCCGGCCGGCGCATCGTGCTTGCGGAAGATCGCAGCGAGATTTTCCCAGCGCAGCGCCTGCGCGATCGCCGGGTTCTCGTCGTCGTAGAACCACGTCGCATTGAACGAGCACCCGGTGCTCGGCCCCACGTCGTCGTTCATCAGTGCCTTGTGCTCTATCGTCCCTTCGAACGGTCCGACGAAGGCGCGTCCGTTCCACCAGCGCGCGGTCGAGTATGCAACGCCGTCCATCTTGGCTTGCAGCATACAGGTCATGGCGTCACCGTGCGCGGCGCGAACGCCTTCGAGGTATTCGACCAGTTCCTGGGCGTTCTCGCACTTGTGCGTGGCGTCTGCGCCGAGGTACTTGTCCGACTTGAAGTAGACCGGACGATCAACGTGCGGAGCTGCGGCGATGCACTCGCTGATCGAACGGAACTCGGCGAACGGCGGCAGGTCCATGCCCGCTTCGGTCGCGATGCGGAAGCCGAAGCTGCGATCCTTTTCGAGTTTGTCCATGAAGGAGCCGCCGCACAGCGTGGGGATGCCGTGTGCCCGCACTTCATCCGCCTTCGCGCCGAGGCCCGAGGAATCAAAGAGCATCGCGCACTCGCCCTCGCGCGCCCACGCGACGAGGTTCTCCCACGAGAGTTTCTGCACGATGCCGTCGCCAATCGTCTTGTGCGAGTTTTCGGCAATCCACACGCGCACGTCGTGGCCTTCATCCTGCAGACGAGCCCACCATGACGTGGCGCACGCGAATTGTGACGCGATGGCAAAGCGCACCGCGGCCTAGACCGGAGAACCCGTGTAACTGGGGTCGTAGTTCGCGCCACCGGGTGAATAACTGCTCGCTGGCGCGCCGAGATTCGCGTAGTTGTACTGACTCCCCGAGTTCGAGTAGCCCGGCAGGCTTCCAATGATCGTGGAGAGCCCACCGAACGCCGATGCGTACGGGTTGCCCGCGCTCGTCGCCGCGTTCTGATAGTTCGCGCCGAGTTGCCCGAGGCCGGACAACGACTGCGACGAGAGATTCCCCGCGAGCCCCGAGAGCCCCGAAATCCCCGAAATCCCCATCTGCGCGAGCGCCTGCGCCAGGCTCCCCGCGTTCGAGAGCCCCGAGAGCGTCTGCCCCGATGCACCGAGGCCGAGTGTCCCCGCGCTTTGTAAACCGGAAAGCTGCTGTCCCGAAAGGCCGCTTGCAAGTTGACCCGCAGCGGTGAGCGCGCCGAGGTCCTGGCTTGCCACCTGCGAGCCCAGGCCCAAGGTCGTGTTCTCCGCGTTCTGGGCGTTCGTGTTCATCAGGCTCTGCACGAGCGCGTTCGGGTTCGCCGAACTTCCCAGGCTGTTCTTGATCGAGTTGATCGTGGACAGACCCGACTGACCGAGCGACGAGGTGAGCGCGGCCATTTGCGCCGGCGAGAGGGCGTTATAGTTCGAGAGCGTCCCAATCGTGTTCTGCGCCGACTGCATGTTCGGGTTCGAGAAGTTCGAGAGGGACGAGATCGTGTTGCCCAGGCCCCCTATTTGTAGGGGGTTGTAGCTCCCGAGTTCGTTCGCTGCGGTTTGCGTTGCGCCGACCGCGCCAGGAACCTGCGTTGAAAGATATTGCCCGAGCGAGTTTGCGGTCGGGAGCATGGATTGGAGGTAGGGCAGCAGCGCCTGGTTGATGACCTTTTCTTCGGAGCCGTAGAGGCCCGAAGCGGCGTTGGCCTGCTGCTGCTGCGCGGACGCGCCCTTCGCTCCGCCGATGAGCGAGCCGAGGCCGCCGACGCCTGCCGCAATCGGTGCTGCTACTGGCATTAGACCGCCTCCTCGGCGCGCTGCGCCGTGGGCTTGTAGCGGTGAATCACGACGTCAGACCCGTAGCAGGTCGGGCACTCGCCCTTGGGAACGGCGATGCCGAACCGCTTCTTGTACGCGCGTAGCATTGGGTCGTTCGTCGGTGGGGTGCCAGTTACCACGTCCCAACCCGTGCGGTCCGCATCGTTCTTGATGCGTTCGAGCGCCGCTTCTCCCGCAAGTTTTCCGAGGCGACCGGGATAGAGATAGAAGTCCGTGATCTCGATGGCACGCGGGATGACGACGCGCCACCCAAAGACGCAGTAGACGCCCTCGCCTTTGAGGACTGCCGTCCACTGCGATGCAAAGCACGGCGTGTCTTGGGGGTAGCCGTGCTCGACCAGCCACTTCTCGCGGAAGATCGCAACGACGACCGAGTTCGGCGCGACATTCTGGAACGTGAAGCCGTGCTTCTGTGCGAGCGTCATGCGAAGACCCTCCGCACGCCGAGGCGCTGTGTGAGCCCGACGCCGCCTTGGCCGTAGGCCGCAAGCCCGCAGGGCACCGGACGCGGCGTCATCCGCCACCCTGATTATTGTAGAGGCCAAGCGCGGCGATTTGATTTCCTGGCATCCCCATCGTGTTCGCTTGGTCGAGCGTCAAGCCGCTCCCGACGTACTGGTTCACGTTGGGAGCGTTTCCGTAGATCGACGCGGTGGACGACGGGGTAGCCTGCGTTGGCGTCGTCAGCGCGCCAATCGACGGCTGTGAAGTAGACGGGAACAGCGTCGCCATCGACGGCATACCGACGCTCGACCCGAACAGGCTGGAAGTGTAGCCCATGCCGGGGTTCGTCATCTCGGACTGCCCAAAGCCACCGTAGCCACCCTGGTTCGGAGACTGATAGGTGTTGCCAGCGCCGACGTACCCCTGCGTGTACGGGCTCATGCCCTGGCGCGCAACCGGCATCGCGTATCGCTGCATGTTGCCCGCGCCGTTCGGCAGGCTCGGCTGCGTCGTCGCGCCGCCCGTCGAACCGCCCACCGTTCCCGACTGCATGAACGTCGGATTCTGAAACGCGAGGCCGTTGCTCATGCCGCCGCTCCCGCTGCTTCCGCCCAGGCCGAACATCGAAAGCAGGCCACTCAGCGGATTCTGCGTCATGTTTGAAAACGTCGATCCACCCGGACCCAGCGTCGAAGTCGGGTTGTTCATCCCGAGCACCTGCTGCGCCGAGGTGTACGCGCCGGGATAGAGCCCTGCGCCACCGGCCTGCGTGCCAGCCGACGATGGCTGCCCCTGCGACTGACCGCCGAGCAGTTGCGAGAACGCTTGCGGGTTCGAGAACGCAAGGGAGAGCATCATCAGGAGCGGGTTCATTCCACCGCTCATACCGAGGCCGCTCGTGCCGCCGATGCCCGCCAATGCTACGCTCCGATGCGGGCCGCTCTCGTCGTACACATTACGGCGAGACGGCTCCTAATACCGCTTGAATCGTGAACGGAAGGCTGAATCCCGAGGCGAGATTCGCCATGTAGTACCAGCGCACGACGACACCGATGGCGAGGTTCGTGTACGTCGAGCTCGGAAGCAGCACGAACGACGCCGGGCCCGCTCCCAACGTGTTCAGCGGCGAGCCGCCTCCGAAGGTGAGCGCCACGTACGGCACGCCGATCAGCACGTCGGCACCAGGGTCCGCCGCCGGGTACACCGCAGGGGTGATGACGAAGCGGGTGTTCGGCGGTGGGCGCAAGGACGCAGGGAACGTGGTCAACGGTAGCGGATCAATTGTAGCCGACCCGGACGCTCCACTTGAGCCAGAACCGATCGTCACCGACTGCGTAACCGCAAAGATCGCGTCGGGCATCGAGGGCGACGGGGAATGCACCCCAACCGAAATGGGGGTCGCGGTCTTGCCGGGGACGTTCTCGACCAGGACGACCGCGCCGAGCGGCCCCGCGCCGCCCGTGGGCGCAAAGGTCACGGCAGAATACCGCCGTTGTCACGCGGGACGAATCCGCCTTCGGAGGTTGTTCCGAACACCTTCACCCCCCAGATTTGCACGGCGGAAAACTGCGCGAGCGAACCGAGCGTGAACGCATCGGTCGGCGTCGCGTTCGAGTCTGTGAAGTGCAGCGTGTACCGCAGCGCAAACGCATCGGCGGGCGTGGCGTTCGACTCGGTGAACGGAAGATTCGCGCTCAAGACTTCACCTGATAACCCTGGTCATAACTGGGTGAATGCACAGGTGATGACAAGTGTAATGGCACTCGTCTTTGTAAAGGAACTGCCAAGGACCACGCGGTCAAGCATGATCGACGTGCCGTTCGTCGTGCCGTTGAACAGCGCCACTTCCCAGATCGTGAAGTTGCCGTTCCCCGTCCCCACCGTCGTCTGCGTGTTCACGACGAGCCCCGCAATCGTCGGGAATCCGTTATCGAACCCCGAGAGATACGTCGAGCCGGTCACGACCGGGTTGAGCTTCGTCTGCGTCGCAGCAGCAGCCGTGTTGTCCGTGCCGATGCCCGTCGAGTTCACCGCAGGCGGAACGCCCGCACCGGGCAAGCCGAACAGCCGGTCCAAGATCAGCGTCTTTCCGGTGTTCACGACGAGGTTGTGCAGCGGCCCCGAATCATAGACGCGTGCACCGTGGTCGTACCCGACGAGGCGAAAGACGCCGTGGCTGCGGGGGATGTGTCCGGTGTAGATCACGACTTCACTCCGTATCCGGTCGAAAAGGTGAGGGTGAGTTGCGCGAGATACCCGCGCAGCGCGTTGCCGTTTTGGTCGCCCACGGTGCCCACGATGGTCGGCCCCTTCGAAAGATCGAACAACCCGCTCCACTGCTTCTGCAAGCCGTTCGCTCCCGTCACGCCCGGGTCCACAACGAGCGTCGCGCGGCAGTAGTATCCCGCCTGCACCGGAGCCGTGAGCGCAATCATGCCGTACTCTTTCTCGAGATGCGGGGAGCCGGAATCCGAGAGCGGCCCGGTCCAGGTGACGACCTGACTCGAACCGAGATCCGAGTCGCCGTCCGCAAACCAGTAATCGATTTCATTCGTGTTCGTGCGCACGGCCACGACCTCGTTGTGACCACCGATCGCACCGAGGAAGGTCGAAGGGTAGTTCGTGTTCGTGTACGCCGAGGACGTGGAGTACGGTAGCGGACCGTACCACTCGCCCGTGAGCGTGAAGTACGCCCAGGTCTGATTGATCGTCGGAAAGCTCAGATAGTAGGTGAGGTGCGAGAAGGACCCGACCGCCGAGCCACGGTCCGACTGCGTGAGCGACTCCATGAACGCGCGGATGCCGCCTTCTG
>JASHRH010000274.1 GCA_030037475.1 Acidobacteriaceae bacterium | reverse complement strand
TGCTCATGGTTTTCAGCGGCGGAGTCAGCGCGCTGCAGTTGCCGGTGCTGGGCTGGTTCACGCAGATCGGCTTTGTCGCCGCGGCCATCGGGAACTTTTTCGGTGCCTCGCCGGAGGCTTCGCTCGGCTGCGCCGCGGCGCTGTTGCTGGTCACCTTCCTCGGCATCATTCCTGTGGGCCTGGCCTGGGCGCGCTTCGACCGCGTCTCCCTGATTCAGGTGGCCGAAGAAAGCGAGCATGCTGGCGAGGCGCTCGTCCACCACACTCCGAAAGAACAGGCGCGGCAAGTCTGATCTAAAGTCGCTTCCGAACTACCCGCCGCGTGGTATCGGTGATGATGCCGTAGACGGCGTGGCTCACCCATTCGCTGATGCGTTCCTGCATCGGCTGCTGATCCGGCGTCGCGCTCAGCCCCATCCGCGGCAGCAGATATTCATGGGTCACGCGATTGACAGTAACGCCGAAAGCTGCGCCGCGCCATGCTGCCAGTGACGGCTCGAACTCCGCCAGTGCCCCATAGGCCGCGCCCGCCAGTGCTCCAAAAACGAAATGGATGGTCTGCTGTGCCACCTGGCGCTCGGCGCCTTCGAGGTTCCTATGCGTCATCTGCTCGACCAGCGCCACCGGAGGCGGCGTGCGTCCATCCGGCTGCGGCGGAAAGAAGTACTCGGCCGCCATTTTGGCGCCGGCTCCGGCCAGGCCGCCCACCATGCCGGCCAGCGCGCCTTTCACCAGATCGGGAGCGGGTTTGCTCTTGCTCATGCTCGTATAGGATGCGTCGGCTCCCACGATAGTCCGATATCTCCGCGGTGACAAACAGCGGGCCGGGCTCCGACTGCCGACTACCGACTACCGACTCCTGTCTACTGACTCCTGATTCCTGTCCCACTGCTAAAATCAACATCAGCACGATGAAATGTCCTTATTGCGGTTTTGCCCAGGACCGCGTGATCGATTCGCGGGAAAGCCGGGACGCCGACTCCATCCGCAGACGCCGGGAATGCGAGCGCTGCAACCGCCGCTTCACCACCTACGAGCGCATCGACGAGATTCCCTACATGGTGGTGAAGAAGGATGGGCGGCGCGAGAAATTCGAGCGCCAGAAAGTGCTCAGCGGCCTGCTGCACGCCTGCGAAAAGCGGCCCATCTCCGCCGCCAAACTGGAGCAGCTCGTCACCGAAGCTGAAACCTTCGTCACCGAGTCCGGCGAGCGCGAGCGCACCACCACCGAGATCGGCGAATTGCTCATGGACCGGTTGCGCGCGCTCGATACCGTCGCCTACATCCGCTTCGCCAGTGTCTATCGCGACTTTAAGGACGTGCGCGAATTCAAGGAAGAACTGGAGCAGTTGCTCATGCAGCACTCCGGCAAGCCAGCAAAGAAGACCAAAGCCTGAGTCTGGGGCGTCTATCGTCGCCATCTGGTCTCAGCCACCAGCGTCGGGGATTTTGCTTTGAAGGGGCATGGCTTTAGCCGTGCCGTTGATGCCTGTAAAATCAATTGGGCTTTAGCCCCTGAGGGAAGTTCTCCCGGCTCGACTGCTATCGCCACCAACTTTCAAAAGGAGAACCTTGCCGAAGACCCACACCATTACACTGATTCCCGGCGACGGCATCGGGCCGGAAGTCACCGACGCCGTGGTCCGCATTCTGGAAGCCACCGGTCTGCAGTTCGCTTGGGAGAGATTCGCCGCCGGCGCCAGCGCTTATGAAAAGCACAAGGA
Organism: Acidobacteriaceae bacterium; assembly: GCA_030037475.1. Lineage (GTDB taxonomy): Bacteria > Acidobacteriota > Terriglobia > Terriglobales > Acidobacteriaceae > Palsa-343. The sequence continues at coordinate 4,550 of JASHRH010000274.1, read as the reverse complement.
ATATATCCCGAAGGAGCTGTATCAGTCGATCGAGCGCAACCGCGTGGCGCTGAAGGGCCCTGTCACCACGCCCGTCGGCGGCGGATTCGCTTCCATCAACGTCACCCTTCGTAAGAAGTTCGAGCTCTACTCCAATTTCCGGCCCATCAAAAACCTGCCCGGACTCGAAACCCGCTATCCTGGCGTCGACCTCATCATCATTCGCGAGAACACTGAGGGCCTGTACGTGGGTCTGGAGCACGAAGTCGTTCCCGGTGTGGTCGAATCGCTGAAAGTGATGACCGACAAGGCCTGCACGCGCATTGCGAAGTGGGCCTTCGCCTACGCACAGAAACACGGTCGCAAAAAGATCCACGCCATCCACAAAGCGAACATCATGAAGCTGTCCGACGGCCTCTTCCTGCGCTGTGCGCGCGATGTGGCGAAGAACTATCCGGAAATCGCCTACGCCGAGCACATCATCGACAACACCTGCATGCAGCTGGTCATGAATCCGTACCAGTACGACATGCTGCTGCTCGAGAACCTCTACGGCGACATCGTCAGCGATCTCTGCGCGGCCTTCGTCGGCGGCCTCGGTCTGGTTCCCGGCGCGAACATCGGCGACCACGCCGCCATCTTCGAGGCGGTGCATGGATCGGCCCCCGACATCGCCGGCAGGGACATCGCCAATCCCACCGCGCTGCTACAGTCGGCCATCCTGATGCTCCGCCACATCGACGAGGTCGAAGCAGCGGACCGCGTGCAGGCCGCGCTCGAGAAGACCTATTCTGCGAAGCGGTCGCTCACCCGTGACGTCGGCGGCACGGCCGGCACCAGCGCCTTCGCCGACGCGGTGGTGCAGGCGCTGGAGCCGGCGAAGTAACATGGTCCCGGTAGGGAAACGTTGACGAAAGATCTGTTTTGAAAAGGCGCGGCTTTACAGCTTGGCAAAACTCGATGCTTTGGAGGGACATGGCTTTTACGGCTTGCGGCAAATCTCGATGCTTTGAAAGGGCACGGCTTGAGCCGTGCCGTTAGAGTCGCAAAATCGATCTGGCTTTAGCCGCTGAGGGACGGTTTTTGGAACTGCGACTTCTGCCACAATCCGGTAATGAAATTCCGGCTGGGAGGGAATGAAGATGAGAACCATGGTTGGTAGTGCGATGCTGATCGCGCTCCTGCTCGCCGCAGGCTGTAAAAGCAAGACAGCCCCGGCCCCGCAAGCCACGCTCGCCACGATTGACTGGTCCACCGCGGGTACGATCCAGGGCACCATCCACTACGCCGGCACGCCGCCGAAGCCCATCCTCATCGACATGTCGCAGGACCCCGCGTGCAACCTGGGTCCGCCGAATTCCACCGAAGGTGTCGTAGCGAACAAGGGCGGCTTTGCCAACGTCTTCGTCTACGTCAAGGGCGGCCTCGAAGGGAAGACTTATGCGCCGCCGTCGCAGCCCATCATGATGGATCAGAAAGGCTGCCGCTACGTTCCGCATGTCATTGGCGTCATGGCCGGTCAGCCGGTGTCGTTCACCAACAGCGACCCCACCGCGCACAATATCGACATCGCGCCAACGGTAGCCGGCAATCCGCCGGTGAACTTTTCCCAGGCGCCCGGTCCCGGTTCCGATCAGCGGACGTTTCCGAAGCCCGAGCTCATGATGCCCGTGCGCTGCGCCATGCACCCCTGGATGCAGGGCTTCATCAATGTCGCCGCGAACCCGTTCTATGCCGTCTCCGACGCGACGGGGCACTACGTCATCCGCGGCGTGCCGCCAGGAACGTACACGCTCGCCGCCGACCAGGAAACCATGGGCGAGAAAACCGTCACAGTCACCGTCGGCCCGAAGCAGACCGTGACACAGGACTTCACCTACGGCAAGTGAGGCTGCTGCGCCGCCCACGGCAGCCCCGCTTGTAACATGGGCAGAAAGCCTCCCTGGGTTCCGCGCAGCGGAACAGCGGTAGAAGCCCCGGCCTTTAGGCCGGGGACTGGAAGCGCTTGTTTGAATTTGCGCCTTCAGGCGCGGACAACCGGCTGGACCCACCAACGTTAGGACCGCGTCTACCGCTTCCACCATTTACACTATCGTCACAAGCACAACCCAGGCCGGCCGCGCGCAAGCGCCCGGCCTGCGGTGTATCTAAAGGGTAAGGAACATGCGGCAGCAGATTGGCATCCTCGGCGCGACCGGCATGGTCGGCCAGCGTTTCATTCAGCTTCTCGAAAACCACCCCTGGTTCGAAGTCGCGTGGCTCGCCGCCAGCGACCGTTCCAGCGGCCGAACCTACGGCGAAGCTGTGCGCTGGAAGCTGGACACGCCGCTCCCCGCGCGCATCGCCGCCATGCCCGTTTCCCCGGCCACGCCGGAGAGCGCACCTAAAGTCATCTTCGCCGCGCTCGACGCCGACATCGCCCGCGAGCTGGAGCCGAAGTTCGCCGCTGCCGGCTGCGCTGTCATCTCCAACTCCAGCGCCTTCCGCATGAACCCGGACGTGCCTCTGGTGATCCCGGAAGTCAACCCCGGCCATCTCGCGCTCCTCGAAAACCAGACCTGGCGCAAACAGTCCGGCGGCTACCTCGTCACCAACCCCAACTGCTCCGCCATCGGGCTGGTTCTCGCGCTCAAGCCCATCGCGGAGCGCTTCGGCATCGAGGCCATCTTCGTCAGCACCATGCAGGCCATCAGCGGCGCCGGCTATCCTGGCGTGGCTTCCATGGACATCCTCGGCAACGTCGTCCCCTTTATCAAAAACGAAGAAGAAAAAATGCAGGAGGAAACACTGAAGCTCCTCGGTCGCGTGAACGGTCGCCACGTGGAGCCGCTCCCCGCGAAAATGAGCGCCCACTGCAACCGCGTCGCTGTTGAAGACGGCCACACGGAGAGCGTCAGCATTCAGCTCACCCGCAAGGCCACGCGCGAGAATCTCATCGCCGCGTGGGCGGAATTCACGCCGCTGAAAGGCCGCGACCTGCCCACCGCGCCCGCTCACCCCGTGGAGTTCGTTGCCGCGGAGGATCGTCCGCAGCCGCGTCTCGACCGCATGCGCGGCGCCGGCATGGCCGCGACGGTCGGCCGTCTGCGCCCCTGCGGCTTGCTCGACTGGAAATTCACCGTGCTCTCCCACAACACCATTCGCGGCGCAGCCGGTGCGGCGCTGCTCAATGCCGAGCTGCTCGTCTCTCTCGGCAAACTCGATCCGGTGGCCGTGCCCGCATGAACCGGCTCGTGGTGATGAAGTTCGGCGGGACCTCCGTCGAGGATGCCGCGGCCATCCAGCGCACCGCGCGCATCGTGGCCGGTCGTGTCGCCAAAGGTCTCCAGCCCATTGTCGTGGTCAGCGCCATGGCGAAGGTCACGGACCTGCTCATCTCCGCCGCCAACAGCGCCGCCCGCGGCGATCGCGCCAGTGCTCTGGCCATCACCGAGCGCCTCCGCATCCGCCACAAGGATGGGGCCACGCAGCTCATCGCTGCCGCACGTCCGTCGCGGAGTTCAGGGCCCCATCCAGAAGAAATCGCCACGCATGCCTGGATCGAAGCTGAGTTCGACAGCCTTGACGAAATTCTGCGCGGCCTCGCCGCCGTCGGCGAGCTGACGCCGCGCATCGCGGACATGGTTGTTTCCTATGGCGAGCGCGCTTCCAGCCGCATGATCGCGGAGGCCTTCGTGCGCTTCGGCGTCAAGGCCGTCCACGTCGATGCCCGCCACTGCATCGTCACCGACGCGCAGCACGGCAGGGCCATCCCGCAGGATTCGCTCCTTGAGCAGCGCCTCAAGCAGTACGTCGCGCCGCATCTCGCCGAAAGCCGTGTCCCCGTGATGGGCGGCTTCATCGGCTCGACCGAGCAGGGCGTGACCACCACGCTCGGCCGCGGCGGCTCCGATTTCACCGCTGCCCTGGTCGGTGGCGGCATCGACGCCGGCGCCATCGAAATCTGGACTGACGTCAACGGCATCATGACCGCCGATCCCCGCGTCTGTCCCGACGCGCTGCGCGTGAAAGCCATCAGCTTCGAGGAAGCCGCTGAGCTGGCCTACTTCGGCGCGAAGGTGCTGCATCCCGCGACGATTCTGCCCGCGGTAAAGAAAAACATCCCCGTCTTCGTGCTCAATTCCCGCAATCCGGAGAACGGCGGCACGCGCATCACCGCGCTCGCGCCGCACAGCCGCAGCCCGTTTAAGTCCATCGCAGTGAAAAAGCGCCTCACCATCATGGACATCGTCGCCAGCCGCATGCTGCTCTCGCACGGCTATCTGCGCGCCATCTTCGAGGTCTTCGACAGGCACAAGTGCCCGGTGGACATGGTCTCCACCTCCGAAGTGAGCGTCTCGCTCAGCCTCGACTCCAACGAAAAGCTGCCCGCCATCGCCGCCGATCTCAGCAAGCTCGCCGACGTGAAGTACGAGGGCCGCAAGGCGCTGGTCTGTATGGTGGGCGAGAACATCCGCGGTCAGAACGGCATCGCCGCTCGCGTGTTTCAGAGCGTGCGCCACGTCAACCTGCGCATGATCTCTCAGGGCGCATCGGAAATCAACATGAGCTTCATGATCGAGGAAGATGAT
>JASHRH010000273.1 GCA_030037475.1 Acidobacteriaceae bacterium | reverse complement strand
GGTCTCCTTAGCAGCAGGGCGGAAGGGCAGAGAACCGCCTGGCAAGGATATGTGCGTGTTCCCTCCGATGGCGGCTACACGATCACACTGCTCAGCAGCCGCGACGCCACAATGCAGATTGACGATTTGCCGCCCGTGCACAGCCCCGCGCTGCGCTCGCAGGTCTGTGGCTCGCCCGGCAATGCGGTGCAGGGCACCCCCATCAGCGCCGCGCTGCGCGCCGGATGGCATCGCATTCGGATCGAGTTGGGACCCGGCGTGGAGAATGAACCCAGCTTAGACGGAGAGCCCATTCTTTACTGGCAGGGGCCGCAAACTCCACTGGTGCCCGTCCCCGCGGACGCCCTGGCGCACTGATTTCTGCTCAAAGTTACGGGCTACAGGCTCGGAATTACTGCCGCACGAACGGATCCATCGGCTGCTGACGCGGCGCGATCTCGACAGCCTCATCCGTTCCCGGACTCCGCCGCGCCTCGTTATCGTTCAGAGGCTGCAGGCCGCCGGGACCGGCGGCCGTTGGCGACCCCGGTACAGGAGGATTCCCGGTATCGACCGAAGCATATTGCGGATTCGGATTTGGAACCGTCGTTGGGTCGGAAACCGCATCCACGCGGGCATGCAGCTTGTTCACCCGCCCGGTTTCGCATCCGCTCAGGGCCAGCACACCCAGGGCCAGCACGCCCGCGCTCATCAACGCCGTCGCTCGTCTCATACTCCTCCGCAATCTGCCTGCCGGAAACCGCGGTCGCGGTTTCGCCGGGAAATCACGCAAAGAATTCTAACCTGTGCGACGGTCATTCATCCATGCTCTGGCGGATCGCTGAAAAATAAGGTTCCGGCAGCGCGCATTTGCGCATCTCCCGATCCACGACCACGTGCACCGTCTCCGCCTCGGCGAGAAGCGCCGCCTCAGCCGCGCCCTCCCGCTCACTCAGCAGCCGGTATGCAAACCGGATCACCGATCCCCGCAGCCCGGATATCCGCGTTTCTATGGTGACCACGTCATCGTAACGCGCTGACGACCTGTAGCGGCACGCCGCTTCGACCACGGGGAGATGGCAGCCGTGCTCGATTTCCATCTGTTTGTAATCGAATCCAAGCTGGCGCAGCAGTTCCACGCGCCCGATCTCGCACCAGACAAAGTAGTTGGCATAGTAGGCGACGCCCATCTGGTCGGTTTCCGCATAGCGCACGCGCAGAGAGGTTCTGGAAGGCGGCATAGACGCTATGGTACGCAAAGCCGCCTTGCCCGGGAGTGAATGGGCCGCTGATCAGGGTCGATTAAAATTGTTTGCCGCGCTCAGTTTGGCAGCGAATGGGCGTCCGCCAGCGTGCCTGGCATGGGAGCCGGCAAGCTCGCGTCTGTCTTCGTGCCCGCGGATGGCAGCGTGCTGCCCACAGTCGGCAGGGTCTTGTCGTCCTTCGGCCCCAGGCCCAGCGCAATCAGCGCCCGCGAGTCAGGCACCAGCTTCGTTTGCCAGCCATGATCCGCCTGGTATTTCTCCATCGCCGTCTGGGTGGTCGCGTCCCACTCCCCGGAGGTCGGCCCGCTCAGATAGTGCGCCTTGACCAGCGCCTCCTGAATCTGTTCCGCCCGCGCCGGATCGATGCTCCGCTGCCCACGGATCACATGCCGCCGCACAGAACGGTGTCGGGAGTGATGATGATGGACATAGTGGTGTGCGTGACCGGCGGTCGCTGCGCGATGGGTCCGGGTTGCAAAGGCCGGTGTGGCCAAAAGCAAAATGCCCAGCAGGATCGCCTGCCAGGTCCTGGTAGAAACCATGCAACAAACCTCAAAAGAAAATGCTTTGGCTCGGACTATGGCAGCAGCCTACAGTCAGCTATCGAAAAAATCAACCAGAACCCCATGGGCTCCCGAAACTCCTGGGAGCCCATGGTTGCCTTTTTGGGATGCGATCCCGACCTGGTCCGCTGCCCGCCCTTACGGGAGCGTCCCGCCCAGGTAGCTGTTGCCGGCAGTTGGATTCTGCGGGTCCACGATCTCGAACACCACGTCGTTCCCAGAGTGCAGCCCGGAAACGATCCGCTCGAAATCCTGTACGTTATTGATCGGCTGACGGTTAATCGCCACGATCAGTCCGCCCTGGAAATCTCCAATCCCAATCTGGTCGGCAAACGATCCGGGTTTAATCGACTGGATGAGCACGCCGTGCAGCCCCGTCGGCGCGGCCGCCGGCAGGTCCGTCACCGTGATGCCCAGCCGCGTGGCTGACTGCCCCGGAGCATTCTGGCTCTCCGGGCCTTCGCTCCGCTGCTCGCTGGCCTGCGCCGCGGCCTGCACCTTGTCCCAGTCGCCGATGGTGACCGTCGTGTGCATCAGGTGTCCACTGCGTACGTATCCAATGTCTACCTTGTCGCCCGGTTGGTGCGACGAGATGATGTTCACCAGGTCGTCGCCGTTGGCGATCGGATGGCCGTCCACGCTCACGATGGCGTCTCCCGGCTTCAGCCCGGCTTCCGCTGCGGGCTGGCCCGGATCCACATGGCTGATCATGACTCCAGCCTTATATCCATAGACCCGGGCGACGGCGCTGTTCTGCACCGCGTTGAACGCGATCCCGATGCTGCCCCGCACCACCCGGTGCTCGGGCCCGATGAGCTGGTTGTAGACGTTGACCACCGTATTCGATGGCAGCGCGAAACCGATCCCTTCGTTGCCGTCTGTTTGTGTGTAGATTGCGGTGTTGACCCCGATGACCTCGCCCGCCATGTTGATGAGCGGCCCTCCCGAGTTGCCTGGGTTGATCGCCGCATCGGTCTGCAGAAAATGCTGAAACTCGCCCGCCGCTCCGGGCTGCACCGTCCGGTTCTTCGCCGAGATGATGCCCGCCGTGACCGTATGTTCCAGCTGGAACGGCTCGCCAATGGCGATCACCCAATCGCCTACCTGGGCACCGTCGGAGTTCCCCATCTTCTCGACGGGCAGCGGTTCATCAGTCCTGATCTTCAGCACCGCCAGATCGGTTGCTTTGTCATAGCCCACCACCTGCGCCGGCCGTCCCTGGCTGCCTTCGGGGTCGTTCGCCAGGCGCACCTCGATTCTGTCCGCGACCCCATCCGCCTCCCTGATCACGTGATAGTTGGTGATGATGTAGCCGCGCGGATCGACGATAAATCCCGAGCCCAGCGATTCCTGCTCCTGCCCCGTCTCGGGATTATTCAAATCCGGTCCCATCCCGAAGAACCGGTTGAAGAAGTCCTGGAAGCCGCCCTGGCCGTCGTCGCCGTTGCCGCCTCCATTTCCATTTCCGCTTCCGTTCCCGTTCCCGTTGCTTCCCGGTGGCATCACTCCATGCGGTCCGTGATGCGGGTTTTGCGCCTGCTTCGGCAAAGTTTCCGTGTCGATATTCACCACCGCCGGAGCGGTTTCCTTCGCAATCCGGGTAAATGGCGTGGCCAGATCGCGCGGCGGCGGAATTTTCAGAGGCGTCGCATCGGAGCTGTTCACCTGCGACTCCTGGCCGCGCACGTTGTTCACCACCACCGACCCGATCAGGATGCCCGCCGACAGCGTGCCCAGCAGGGTAAAGCTTGAAACCAGGCGGTTGGAACGCAACCGCCCGAAAAGGGATTTCATCTGGGATCGTACCTCGCGATCTTTAGTATGCACGGGAACGCTGGTCTCGCGCTTGAGTATATAGAGCCGGGATCGATGCTGCGGGATGAGCCGTCAGGATGCGCTGCTCCGGTGTCATGCGCATTAGACGCAGACCGCTCTTCCACAGTTCCACGCAATCGCTCGCCTTATGTCAGTGGGACGCCCTCGTGCGCTGTGGGTTGCACGCCTGCGGGGATAAATTCCGTCACTGCAATCCCCGCCAGAATCAACAGCGCCCCCGCGCTGCCTCGCCGCCCCAGCCCCTGCCCCAGAAACACCCACGACGTCAGCCAGGCGAATACCGGCTCCAGCGCCAGAATGAGCGCCGTATGCGTTGCCGGCAGCACCCGCTGGGCATACGTCTGCACTGCGAACGCTACTGCCGTCGCCAGCACCGCTGTGATGCCCAGGGCTGCGAAGACCTGCGGCGTCCATCGCACCCAGGGATGCTCCAGCAGGGACAAACTCGCACCCATGAACACTGTGCAGAAGCCGATCTGCAGGATCGCCAGTTGCTCGAAGTCCACCCGCGGCGAGCAGTGCGCCAGCGCCAGCACGTGCAGCGAAAATCCCACTGCGCAGCCGAACGTCAGCAGGTCCCCCAGCCCGATCGATCGGAAATCGAAGCTTGCCCCCGCCGGCGTGGTCAGCAGCACGATTCCCCAAAACGCCACCAGCGCCCCCAGCCAGGCATTCCAGCGCGGCGCGCCCACATGCCGCACCCTCAGCCACGGCGCCGCCGACAGCAGCGGCACCAGCACCACGACCATCCCCGTAATGAACGCCGATTTCGAGGGCGTTGTCAGCCGCAGCCCTGCGGTCTGAAAGTCGTACCCCATCGCCAGACAAAAGCCAACTACCACGCCGCTGGCCAGTGCCCGCCGGTTCATCCGCCCAAAGTGTCCCCGGTAAATGGCTGCCAGACAGACGAACGCCAGGGCCATCCGGAGAAAATTAAAGAGCAGAGGAGAAATGTCGGCCAGTGCGTCCTTCACCACCACAAAGGTCGCACCCCAGATGCAGACTACCGCCAGCAACAGCAGATGGGCGCGCAGAGAGTGGGAGCGCTCGGCCATGCGCCAAGGTTAGCAGGGCCGCGAATTCACATCCGCGCTCCGGGGGCTCTCGGGAATGCGATAATCGATCAGACTTCCATCCCAAACGGGTTCTCCGCGAACCCGCTGGTTTATGCGCCGTTTTCTCTCCCTCCGCGATTTCGACTGGACGCTCCTCGCCTTTGTGCTGATCCTCTCCGTTGTCAGCGTCTTCGAGATCTACTCCGCGACCATCCACACCAAATTTCACGGATTTCAGAAGCTCCAGGTCCTGTGGATTGCCGGCGGGCTGGTGGCGATGTTCATCATGTCGGTCATCGACTACCACAAGCTGCTCAGCATCATTTACTGGCTGTATGGCTTTTGTCTGCTTTCGCTGGTGGCCGTGCTCGCGATCGGCCAGCGAGTGATGGGCGGCAAGCGCTGGATTCGCTTTCCCGGCGGCATCCATTTCCAGCCTTCCGAATGGGTCAAGCTCGTCCTCATCGTTGTTATGGCCCGGTACTTTACCAACCTCGCAGGGCGCGAACTCACCTGGCGCGACATCTTCCAGGCTATCGCTCTGGTCGCGGTCCCCATGCTGCTGGTCCTCAGGCAGCCGGATCTGGGCACTGCCCTCACCTACACCCCCGTCCTGCTCATCGGGCTTTTCCTCGGCGGCCTCAATTGGAAGCGCGCCTCCATTTTGGTCCTCGTTGCGGTCCTCGGCATGGGTGCCATCTGGACGAGCGGCAAAGTCCTCAAGCCCTATCAGAAGGCCCGTCTCACCAGCTTCATCAACCCCGACGCCGACCCCCGCGGTACCGGGTATCAGATTCTGCAATCCAAAATCGCTGTCGGCGATGGCGGCGTTTTTGGCCGCGGCGCCAGCCGGGGCACCCAGACCCAGGGTGATTTTCTCCCTATTCCCTACACCGACTTCATCTTCGCCGCTTTTAGCGAAGAGCACGGCTTTGCAGGCGCGGTCCTCATCCTCCTGCTATACTTCTTACTACTGATGCGTTTGATACAAAACGCTCAGACAGCCGCGGACCTGCCAGGCTCGTTCCTGGTCATGGGCGTTGTGGCGGTCCTGATTTTCCAGATAGCCGTCAACGTCGGTATGGTTCTGGGGCTGATGCCGGTTACCGGTATCCCTCTTCCTCTCATGAGCTATGGGGGATCCTCGGTGCTCTTCACGTTCCTGGCTCTCGGCATGGTAATGAACGTCCGCATGAGCCGCTTCGTGAATTAACCGGTGGACAGGATTAAGACCCGGCCCGCAGGGCGGGCCCAGGTGTTTGAGGTTTAACGAAAGTTTACAACCGGCCAGGCGTTTGGAATCGGGCCGGTCAGGATCAGGAATCAGCGTGCCAGAACGCGCAGCAGGATGGGGAACGGCCCCGCCGCTGGTTGCGGCTGAAGCGGTCACAAGCCCTGCGCGCCCTGGCGAATCTCCGGCAGCTATGCACGTCTCCAGCAACCGATCTCCGGCTTCCTCCCGATGGCACTCTCCAGCGCCTGCGGGACCGAATGCCGCCACGGTCTGCGATCCCGGTGGTTCTGCTCTTATTTCCTGATGCCTGCCCGCGATCCGGCTCCCCTCCGCTCTGGCAAACATTGAGGTGGAATGGCAAAAGAAATTTGCATCTCCAGCACGCCGCACGAAACGCGGCTTGCAATTCTTGAAGACGATCAGCTCGCGGAAATCTACTACGAACGCGAAAACGAATACACCTTAGCCGGCTCCATCTACAAGGGCCGTGTCACTCGCGTCCTGCCTGGCATGCAGTCCGCGTTTGTCGATGTAGGGCTGGAACGCGACGCCTTCCTCTACGTCACTGACTTCCTCGAGGAACAGGAAGAAGAGTCAGCGGAGTTCGAACGAGTCAACGGCGATTCTGGCCGCCGCGATACCCATGGCAACGGCCGCCGCTCCCGTGAACCCCGTGAGGCCAGGGAAGGCCGCGAAACCCGCGCGGGTGCCCCGGAGTCCGAAGCGGAATCGCAGGGTGCGGAGCCATCCCGTCGCACGGAACACTCTGAGCACCGCGAAGAAGCCGAATCCGGCGTGCGCCGCTGGCCCGGTCGCCGAGGCCGGCGCTTCCGCGGCCGCGGTCCGCGCGGCGAGCGGCCCCTCGAATCGCCCGAAGTGGTCGATGAGGCGATTACCGCCGAGCCGGTAGCGCTGCCCGAGCGTGGCGCGCCCGGTGGCATCCCGTCGCAAAACCTCCCCATTGTTCTCCCGGGCGAATCTCTTTCCAAATACGGTGGCCGCACTGAATCTGTACGCTCCAGCGACGTCTCATCGGACCGTCCCTCAGCGCCCATCCGGCGCAGCTCCTCCCAGCCCTCCACTCAGGTCGAAGTTCCGGGCGGCTGGGACGGCGGATTTGTTCTGCCCGGCGAAACCCTTTCCCGTCATCGGCGCAGCGATGTCCCTGCACGTCAGAATTCCTCCTGGGCCGCCGAGGAAGCACAACCCCAATCTGCTTCTGCTTTGGAAGAGCCCGATGCGGAGATCCCGGCTCATGCGGAAGCGGCGCAAGCGGCCGACGGCCCATCGTCCGTTGAAGAACTCGAAGCCGCTCCCGCCGAGACCCCGGCTCTCATCGAAGCCGTGGAGGAAGTCCACGAATACGAGCCGGAGAACGCCTCGGCCTCCCATCGCGTTGAATCCCCGCGAAGCGAATTCCGTTTCAACGCGCCTGTCGACGAAGAAGAGATCGAGGAAGAGGAGATTCAGCCCGAGGGCTCCACGCCCGAACCGGCATCGGCTCACCAGCCTGCAGCGGAAGCGGAGTCTCATCCCGGCGATCCTTCTCCTGAAGCCGAGGTCGTCCGTCAGCTCTTCGGATATGCCCCCGGCATGGGCGTGCTGGAGGAAGAAACCATCGACGAGGACGAATACGACTTCGAGCCCATCCCCGGCCAGACCGACGAGCATGGAGTCGAGGAGATGGAAGAGGAAACTCTCGACCAGGCCGACACCGTCGGCGAAACCGTCCGCGACGTCCACATCGAGAAGCGCCTCGGCTACGGCACGTCCGCTGAGGCCAGTGAGGAAGAGGAAACCGACGAGGCAGGAGCCGGCTTTGCCGAAACCGAGGAGGAAGAATCCGCTGAAGAGGACGCAGAGGAACCCGAAGTGGAAACCGGCGAAGAGCCGGCCGCCGAAACTCCTGCGCGACGCTCCGATCGCCGCTTCGGGCGTCGCGGCGGCCGCGGCCGCGACATGGGCCGTCGCCGCCATGGCGGACGCCGTCCCAGCATGCAGACCTCCAGCCTGCCCATCATCAGCGAACTGCTGAAGCAGGGGCAGGAAATCCTTGTTCAGATTGCCAAGGAGCCCATCGCGCGCAAGGGCGCGCGCATCACGAGCCACATCGCGCTCCCCGGCCGCTTCCTGGTTTTCATGCCGACGGTCAACCATGTCGGCGTCTCGCGCAAGATCGCCTCAGACGAGGAGCGTCAGCGCCTCAAGCGCATCCTCGTCAGCGAAAAGGGAAGCGCCTCTGGCGGTTTCATCGTGCGTACTGCCGCAGAAAGCGCCAGCGAAGAAGATCTCCGCGCTGACATCCGTTTCCTCATCAATCTGTGGAACGAGATTAAGCAGCGTTCCGACGCCGCGAAGGCGCCGGCGCTCATCTACCACGACCTGAACCTGATCGAGCGCATCCTCCGCGATCAGGTGAGCGACAATTTTTCCACGATCTGGGTCGACAGCGAATCCGAATACGAGCGCATCGTCCGCTTCCTCAATCGCTTCGAGCCGTCGCTCGTTCGCCGCGTCAAGCTGTACACGAAGGAGACCCCGCTCTTCGAGCAGTTCGGCATCCAGGAGGAGATCAGCAAGGCGCTTAAATCCAAGGTCTGGCTCAAGTCCGGCGGTTCCATCGTGATCAACCAGACCGAAGCGCTCGTTGCCATCGACATCAACACCGGCAAATACGTCGGCAAAACGGCGCGCCTCGAGGACACGATTCTCAAGACCAACCTCGACGCCATCCCCGAAATCGTTCGTCAGGTTCGCCTCCGCGATCTCGGCGGCATCATCGTGATCGATTTCATCGATATGGACGAGCGCCGCAACCGGCAGCGGGTCACGCAGGCGCTCGAAGACGCCCTCAGGGCTGATCGCGCCCCGACCAAAGTCCTGCAATTCAATGACTTTGGCCTGGTCGCCATCACCCGCAAGCGCGTCAAGCAGTCGCTGGAGCGGACCCTCAGCGTGCCCTGCCCGGTCTGCACCGGCACCGGCATGGTCAAGAGCCCGGTCACCGTCGCCAATGAAATCTGGATCGAAATGCGCAAGATGATGCGGCATTTCGAGCGCAACGACGTCCTGCTGCGCGTTCATCCCGAAGTCGTCAAAGTCCTCAAAGCCAACAACGCGAAATGGCTGAACGAACTGGAGGAGATGATCGGCAAGACCATCATGGTCAAAAGCGACCCGGCCCTGCCGCCGGAGCAGTTCGACATCCAGGGATAAACTTCCGGGTGCGGATCCCGGGCCGGCTTATGCTGGCCCGGTCGGGTTCCTTCATTGGCACCTCTGAGCCGCCAAAAGCCGCCAAAATGTATCTCACCCTGCAACTTAGGGTCGATTTTGGTGTCCAATAGGAGCGAGGCGGGTCCTGTGCCCGTCCCGTATGGTTTTTTCAATCAATCATCTGAGGGGTTCTGACATGGTTGCGAACTGTGATCGTACCTGCCCGCTTTCGCGTCGCATGATGGCTGTCGCCGCCGCGCTCGCCATTGGGTTCTCGCTCAGCGCCGCTGCACAAACTGCGCCAGCCTCGAAGATCTCCACTGACGCGCAGAGCTACTCCAGCTCCATTGACTACACGGCGTCCCTGACGACCGATGCTCTGCCTGGCGCCGCGCCCGCGGGGCCGGTCGCCAATGCCTCGCCCCAGTATGGAGGCCACAACAACAACTACCCCAGCTACAACAACTACTCCAGCACCTGGAGCCACATCGCCGTGGATTTGGGAGCTGGTTTCACCGCGCCGATCGGCAGCGATACGAGCTACAACTCTGCATTGATCAACAGCGAACTCAGCCCTTCCGAGGGCTGGGGCTACAACATCAACGTTGGCGGTGGCTGGAATTTCTCCAAACGTATCGGCGTGCTGCTGGAGTATCAGTTCAATCGCGAGGGCATGGCTGGCGACTACCTGAATGCCTTAAACGCAGCCAATAGCAGCAGCGGCGGTGACATTGGCGGAAACATCAATACCTGGTCCTTCACCCTCGATCCCGTCTTCTATCTGCCCTACTCCCAGGGATCTGGTTTCTTCGTAACCGGCGGCGGCGGTTTCTACCGCAAGGTAACGAACTTCACGGAACCGGAATGTGAAGAGGACATCTATTACGGCTACATCTGCGAGAGCGCCACTGCCTATCACTTCTCCTCGAACCAGGGCGGCTTCAATGCCGGCTTCGGCTGGTACCACAAGGTCTTCGGACCGGACAGCAATGGCAAGTTCTACGCCGAAGTCCGCTACGTCTGGGTGAACTCGCCGCAGCCCGATTCCTCGAATTACTATCAGGGTTCCGGCACCGAGGGTCTCATCCCCGTCACCTTCGGCGTCCGCTTCTGATGAGTTCCTGAGCGCCGGCCTGCCTACGACCGGGCTGGCTGGCGCCTCTCGCTCGTTAAAGAATCAGGCCTTCGGCGGC
>JASHRH010000272.1 GCA_030037475.1 Acidobacteriaceae bacterium | reverse complement strand
GGGCGGAGCGTACCGGAATTACTTTCAGCGGCTGGTGCCGGTAATCCGCTCGCGGATGGTGGTGGAAGTGACGGCAGGAACGCCGCTCGAGTACAAGAGCGCCTGGCTGCCCGATCTGGTAACGAAGGACGAGACGTCGCACGGCGTGCGGCGAGTCACGTTCGACCAGGGACATCTGGACGGGTGGGTGAACGAGGATATCAGCCTGCCGACTGACCATCCGCGGGTACCGTGGGTGGAGTTTTCGACGGGAAAATCGTGGGCGGAGATCGCGGACGAGTATGAGCAACTGGCGACGCCGCAAATCCAGACCGACGCGGTGCAGAGCCTGCTGCCGGCAAATCCACCGAAGGACCGTAACGCGCTGATCGCGATGCTGGTGGCGAGCCTGCACGAGAACGTGCGGTACACGGGCGTGGAGTTCGGGAAGGCGCGGCTGCAGCCGCAGACCAGCGCGCAGATCCTGGAGCGGCACTACGGCGACTGCAAGGATAAAGCGTCTCTGCTGGTGGCGATGCTGCGGGCGGCGGGGATCGAAGCGCACATGGCGCTGCTGGATGCGGGGCCGGGGCTGGACGTGAATCCGGATCTGCCGGGGATCAATCTGTTCGATCACGCGATTGTGTACGTGCCGGCCAGCGAAGGCGAGGGACCGCTGTGGATCGACGCAACGGCGGAGTATACGAGGGTGGGGGATCTGCCCTATCCGGATCAGGGACGCGAGGCGCTGATCATTGCGAAGGACACAACGGAGCTGACCCTCACGCCGCAAGCCATGCCGGAGGACAGCGTGCTGGTGGAGACGCGGAAGTTCCTGCTGGCGGACTACGGACCGGCGCACGCGATCGAGACGTCGCAGACCAGAGGCTATATCGATGCCAATTATCGCGGGTACTACGGCGACTCCAGCAGCCAGAGCGCGCAGATGTCCCTCGAGAACTACGCGAAGCAGGCGTACGCGGCCAAGGCGCTGACCAGCGTGCAGCATGGCGATGCAACCGATCTCTCGAAGCCATTCCTGCTGACGCTGGACATGGCGAAAGCGGAGCGCGGCGACACGGGGATCAGCGACGCGTCGGTGGCGGTGTACTTTGGAGGAATCTGGAACAGCCTGCCGGACTGGTTTGGGACGAACCCGAATCCAGACAACAAGAATCTGACACCGGACGAGCAGAGCCGGCAGCAGAAGGCGGAAGCGGATCGGAGCGCAGATTACGAGGTGCCTCCGTTTATTGCGGAACGGCAGTACAAGATTGTGCCGCCGGCAGGCTTTACGGTGCGCGGGCTGCCACCGAACGAGACGACGCCGATGGGGCCGGCGACGCTGACCCGGACGTACAGCGTGGACGCGCAGGGCGTGGTGACAGCGGATTACCGGTTCGACACGGGCAAGGGCGTGTACAGCGTGGCGGACGCGCTGGCGCTGCGGCAGGCGATCACGACGGCGGATAAGGAAGGCGCCATCGTTATCACCTTCGATCAGGCCGGGGCGAAGCTGCTGGCGCAGGAGAAGATTCGCGAAGCGCTCCAGGCCGATCAGAGCCTGATTGATAACCATCCGCAGGATGCCGTGCAACACGTACGGATGGCGTACGTACTGCTGCACGCGGGCATCGGCGAGCAGGCGCGTGCCGAGGCGAACGAGGCGACGCAACTGGATCCGAAATCGACGATTGCGTGGAAAACGCTGGGCTGGGTGCTGCAGCACAACCTGATCGGAGTGCTGCACGGAAAAGGATTCGATCTCACTGGCGCGGCCGATGCGTACAGGAAGGCAGCGGCGCTGGATCCGGACGACACGGACACGATGGCGGATCTGGCCGAGCTGTACGAATACGACGTAAACGGGACGCAGTACGGATCGGTGGAGAACCTGAACCTGGCCATCCAGGAATACGAGGCGCTGAAAGCGAAGGACCAGAACGCGGGCGAGCGATACGAGGATCGACTGCTGTTTTGCCTGCTGTACGCGCACCGGTATAAGGAGCTGCTGACGGAGCTGTCTCCGCTGCCGACCTCCCCGGCGCGGGATGGGCTGGCGATCGCGGCGACCACGGCAACCGAAGGCGTGACGGCCGGACTCCAGCGGGCGAATCAGGTGTCCGGAGGCAACGACCAGCGCGACACCGCGCTGCGCAGCGCGGGAGAAGAGCTGGTGTGGCTGCGGATGTATCCCGAGGCAGCGCAGATCCTTTCGGCGTGCATCGCGGGACAGAGCGACGCGCCGACGCTGGCGCGACAGGTGGAGATGTATCGCAGTCTGCATCCGTATGACGCGGAGACGACTGCGAAGCTGGATCCGCAGGGAGTGGTGCGGCAGATGATGGCGGTCGGATTGTCAGGAAGCGTGACCGAGGCCGAACTGTCGCAACTGCTGGCTCATCACGCATACGCGACGGACGCCGAGTGGCAGAAGAACACAAAGGACAATGAGGACGAAGCCAGCGACATGAGCGCCGTGGCCAACCGGCTGGGGCTGCTCCCGAAGGAGCTGGCCGACCTGACGCTGGGAACGATGAAGCTGAGCGCCAGTGGAGACGATACGCATGGGTATCGGGTGATCATGGAGCAGCCGGGGTCGAGGCCGCGGAGCTTCTTTGTCACGAGAGAAGATGGGATGTACCGGGTGGTCGCGGACCAGACCGACACGATGGAGGTTGGGAACGAAGCGCTGTACCTGCTGCATCACGGAGACGAAACCGAGGCGCGGTCGCTGCTGGACTGGAAACGGGATACCGTGCAGATGGGCGGCGGGGACGATCCGTTGTCAGGGCCGCTGTTTGCGCGGCTGTGGACCAGCGGCGAGTCAAAGGGCGCAACGCCGATCGAACTGGCGGCCGCTTCTCTGCTGCTGTACCGGGCGGATATTTCGCCGATGCTGCCGCAACTGGAACACAGCGCCGCGGCGGCGACCGGACCCGGCAGGCCCGCTGCCGCGGCGGTGAATCTCCTGATGGCGGAGGGATGGCTGTACGCGCAGAAGCCGCAACGAGCCGGGACCGCCATCGCGACGCTGCTGAAAGCGTATCCGGATTCGATCACAGTCATCGGGCTCGCAGGCGAGGCGGACCGGCAGACGCACAACTGGACGGGCTGGAATGCGCTGGTGGACAGCCGGCTCAGGAAACGTCCGGACAACCACGACCTGCTGCTGGAGAAGGTTGAGGCTCAACAGGCGGAAGGTGACTTTGCCGGAGCGGCGAAGACGATGCAGACGGTGCTGAACGGGATGCAGGCCAATGCCATGGATTACAACAACTACGCGTGGAACGCGCTGTTTGAGAATCAGGTGAACGACAGCGCGCTCCAGGCCGCACAACAGGCGACGACACTGACGAGCAGCCGGGATTTCGCCAGCCTGCATACGCTGGCCTGCGTGTACGCGGCCAGGGGAAAAACCACGGAAGCGCGGCAGGCATTGCTGCAGGCGATGGAGGCCGCCGATCTGGCGGAGCCGAACTCGGAAGTGTGGTATGCCTTCGGGGCGATCTACCAGCAGTTCGGGGCGACGAACGCCGCCATTGCGGCTTTCCGGAAGGTGGAGAAACCGACGGGGCTGATCCATCCGGTGGACACGTGGGTCCTGGCGCAACAACATCTGAAGACGCTCGAGGCGGAGCAGAGCGCAGCCGGGAACTCTGCGGTGGGAATAGGCGGCGCTTCATCGATACGTGCCGAAGAGAGACCCGGCGCGCGGGGAGTGAAGTCAGGCAGCCGTTAAAATCGGATCATGCCCCTTTATAAGGTGATTCTTCTGGCCATCGTCCAGGGCCTGGCCGAACTTCTGCCTGTTTCCAGCTCCGCGCACGTGGTGGTGGCCGAAAAACTGATGGGGCTGAACCCCTCCTCGCCGGCGATGACGCTGCTGCTGGTGATGCTGCACACGGGAACGATGTTCGCCGTGATTGTCTATTTCTGGAAACAGTGGCGGGAGACGTTCTTCTCGAGCGGGGAAGAATTCAGACGATTTGCATGGCTGGCGATTCTGGCGACGGCGCTGACCGGGATCATTGGCGAAGGCATCGCCAAAGCAATTGAGAAGACCTGGCTGAAGAACGTGCCACATGCGCAGATTGAGGATTTGTTCAGCCATCTGGGAATCATCTGGCCGGCGCTGCTGGCCGCGGGCGTGTTGATCATCGTTGCGGGACTGATGGAGAACCGCACGCCTGCGGAGAAGGAGTCGACGGAGATCGACAGCCGGCAGGCGGGGCTGATCGGCGCGGTGCAGGGACTCTGCCTGCCGTTCCGCGGATTCTCGCGCTCGGGAGCGACGATCTCGGTGGGAACGCTGGCCGGCGTGAGCAAGCGGCGCGCGGAGGCGTTCAGTTTTGCGCTGGCCGTGATCCTGACGCCGCCGGTGGTGGCGCGCGAGGTGCTGCGGCTGCGCCATGCGGATCACAGCGGGTTTGCGGCAGCGGCGGTGCCGAGCCTGCTGGGCATGGCGTTTGCGTTTCTGGCAGGACTGCTGGCGCTGAAATGGCTGAGCGCCTGGCTGGAACGCGGACGTTGGTACTACTTCGGGATCTATTGCCTGTTTGCCGCGGCGGTGGTGTTTCTGCTGCACCGGCAGGGGTTCTGATCGCTGCTGCGCGGTGCTGGGCGCGGCGGCGTTCTGGCTGGCGCTGTGAAGGTAAACTTGCCCGAAGTGCGAGCATCGCGATAGCTTCGGGATCATGTTCGTCCGGCGACTGAAGGTGGAGCGGGTGGATGCGTCAGGGCAGGCGCAGGTCTGTCCGATCGCGTGGATCGATAACTTCGCGATGCGCAACTTCACCAACGATGCCGTTTTCGACGACACGCTGCCTGTGGCCGACGGCCTGCTGGAGGCGGGATTTCGCGTACCGCTGGACCGGCTGGCGCCGGCGCTGGAGGATTGGTTCCGGCGCAAGGGGTATCTGGCAGCAGGAGAGAAGCTGCGGGTGGAAGAGTTGCCGCACTGATGTGCCCTCGGGCCTTTCTTCTGATAACCATTTGGTTAACTCGGCAAGAGCGATGGGAGGCCGAAAATTTTATTTTTCGACCCGATCATTCCCCAGAAAGGCTGCTGATTCTATGGAATCGGCAAGCCATCATCCCCATGTCGAAGAGAGCGACACCTGCATATCGCCTTCGAGGAGCATTGGGGGGCGATGAATTGTGGTGCAGCCTGCGTCTTTAAGAAAGAAAAACAATTTTTTTTGATGGGGTATGGGGCAGGTGCCTGAATCCAGAGGACATCCAGGGTAATACCCCGCGGGTATTACCTTCGCCCACTCCTGCTGTCGCCCCGGGAAACTTGCTTTGAGCCAGGATGAGAAAGAGCGCGTCCGATTCTCCCTGAGGAGAAAGGAAAAGGGATCGCGAGGAGCGATCCCTTTCCATTTTCGAGGATGGCAGGAGGGGGAAATTGCGTCAAGAGAAATGCGACGACGGAAGTTACGAAGGTCAGCGACTGGCGGTCCAGGCGGGACTTGCCGTCCTGCCATTTCGCTTTGCGCTGCGGCGCTTCACTTCCCGATTCGGCTACAGCTCAAGGATCGGTGAGTGTAGGCGGAGCAAAGGCAGCGTCCAGCGAATGAACGTGGTCGATGAACGACTCGGCGATTCGGCACTTATTGAACAGCGGGCTTTTGTTTTCAGAATTCGATCCTTCCCTGAAACGCGATCATGCGCGGGGAGCTGTCCCCACCCAGCCCAACACCCAGCAGGCCGGTCGGAGGTGAGATGGTACTTTCGAGCGTGCCAAAACGGGCTGGAATGGAACTGCCGGGAACACCTGCTTCCACCTCACTCGGCAGGGCGAAGTTGGGATGGTTGAAGGCATTGAACATCTGGAGATCCAGGCGCAAAGAGACGCTCTCGTGGATCGGGAATTTCCGGGTGATGCAGATGTCTGAGCTTGTGTAACGCGGCCCCCGAACTGAATTGCGCCCGGAGTTCCCGAACTGACAGTTCGCCGGAGAATCGCCTTCGGTACAGGATCCGGTTGCCGGATCGACAGTGGAGACGAATGCATTGGGATTGAGCCATTGCTCCGTGCCTGCCACGGTCACCCCTGCGACGGGATTCCTGCCGTAGACGGGCACGCCCGGCACGCGATTAGCGTAGGCAGGTGCGTTGAACTGGATTGTGCTGGCTCCATTCGCCTGAAAGACACCGTTGCCATTTGCGATGTACGGCTGACTCAGCACGCTGAATGGAAGTCCGGAGTGCAGAATCGCAGTCTCAGAAAATGACCAGCCCGCGAACATGTCGCGCAAGCCCGCGTGGCTCGAATGAAATGGAATCTGATAAAGCCCGTAGGCCGAGACATTGTGACGGACATCGTAATCGCAACTGGCATACTGCCGGCGCAATTCCCCCGGTAGCGGAGACATGAGGCCCTGAGTTGAGAACGCAAGCAGTCCGCCATTCGAGACTTCATCAAGACAATGGCTGAAAGTGTAATTGGCGCGCAGCGTCAGGCCATGCCACTGCTGCGTGTACGCCATCTGCAACCCGGCGTAGTTGCTGCCGGCGCCGGTGCGGAATTCGGTTACATTTCCGAACCGCTGGTCGAGCGGCCGCTGATAGGGAAAGGGCGCAAAGCATCCGTCGCAGACAGTCTGATAGCCGTTCAGCTGTACCTGAAACGGCTCGTGCAGCCCCCGCGTACCGACGAAGTCAGCGCGCAGGTCGCCATGCGCTCTTGTCTGTTGTTCGACGCCGAGATTGTACTGGTAGTAGTAGGGCGTTTTCAGTGTTCCGCCGGGAAATGTATCGAGGCTCACGGCCAGTGGGCAAGTCGGAGCGCCAGGCTGCATGGCCGCGCAGGGATTCCCGCCGGAACGAAACGTTGTCTGAAACGAATTGTTGGCGTTGACCGCTGCCTCGACGGCGCTGCCGGGGGCGCCGGGGGCAATGGCGATTCCTCCGACCTGGCCACCGATGCCGCCGACGAACGTCGGATCATTGGGCGCATTCATTGCCGCGAGATCGGCAATCTGCATCGGGATGATGTCGCTGAAGACGCCGAAGCCTCCGTGAACCACGCTGCGGGGCAGAAGTTGATACGCGAACGATGCGCGCGGCTGATCGATAAACAGAGGCGTTGCCGGAAACAAATTGCGAACATTTCCGAGTACCACCCGATCAAGCGGCTGGTCGATTGCATGGGAAGCATCCAGGAAGGACCCTGCCATTCTGGAGAAAAGATCCCGAGCGTTCGTGACGTTCGTATTCCAGGTCACGCGGGCTCCGTACGTCAGAGTCGCTTTCGGCGACGGCTTCCAGGTGTCCATGCCGTAGTATTCGAGATTTCCCTCGGAAACACGCTCCTGCAAAGAGACGGGGAAGCTCTGGCTGGCGGTATACGCGGCGCCATAGGTGAATTGGGCGAGGTCGTCATAGGTCACCGTCGGAACGGTGCCCTCACCGAGGTCGTAATTGCTCACGTCGAGACGGCGGGTGTTAACACCGAACTTCCACGTGTGCTTTCCACGGGTCCACGTCAGATTGTCGTTGATCTGCCACTGCGTGACCTTGCGGCCCTGTGGATAGGTGTTGTCGTTCCCACCGATGGTGGTAAATGGCACGCTGCTGCTTCCCGATGCAAGCACAACCGGGAAATTCTGCTGAACCTGGGCGTAGTTGTTCGGCTCGAAGATGCTCGAATACCAGCTGGCTCCGGGATTGAACTGATTAACCCAATCGGGGTTGAAGACATGGGTGTAGCCGGCAACAAGCGTGCGCTGCGGCTGCGGCGAGTAGGAATTGAAGATCGGATTGATCGGATCGGTGTATGCCGCCTGGAGGCCCGTGTCCTGCTGGAAGCGATACCAGACGCTGTTCTTCGCATTGATGGTGTGATCGATCTTCACCACGATCAGATTTTCGCTGTCGCTGTTGTTGAGTGACGCCTGTCTCTGGGTAGCGCACCCGTCGTCGGCTGCGCCGATAGGGCATCCGACAATCGGCACGGGGGTTCCCCCCGGTGCCGGAAGGAGGGAAAACATCTTCTGATAGAAAGGAATCTCAGCGGGCTGAGCAGGGAGCGAGGTCCCTGTCACCGGATCAGTTCCTCCGACAGCCAGTTGGCCGAGAACGTATTGCTGATATGCGGGAGCAGGCAGAGTGACCTGGGAGACGAGTGGCAGAGCGATGCGGATGCCTTCGTAATGACCGAAGAAGAAGAGGTTGTCGCGGCGAATCGGGCCGCCGGTACTGGCGCCGAACTCGTTGACAGCAGAGCGTGGCTTCCGAGCGATGTTCCCGGGTGTGTCGTTGGCGTGGAGGAAGTAGTCCTCGGCGTTGAAGAGGGAACCGTTCCAGATCTCGTACAGATCGCCATGGCAGGCGTTCGTGCCGGATTTGGTGAAGTAGTTCACCTGCGCCGCGCCGTACCGGCCCTGGTCTACAGAAAATGAATTCGTGTTGACGGTTGCTTCCTGAACAGCATCGAGGCCAATGACGAGATTCGTGGATAAGCCGATGTTCAATCCCAGCCATGGATCGTTGGTGTCGTATCCGTCGAGGATGTAGCCATTGGACGTTGCCGGCAGGCCGTTGAACTCGACGTTGCCGTAGCCTCCCGCAGCCCTGGCATCATTGGAAGATCCTGCCGTGTTCATCAAAGCTCCCTGGGCGAACTGGGCCAGATAGGTAAGGTCCTGTCCGGGATTGGGCAGGCTTCGGATGGCCTTCGCCTCGATTGTCGTCGTCGTGTTCGGATTGTCGAGACTCAGGAGACCCTGCTGGGCGGTCACTTCGATGGTCTGGTTACTCGACTGAACCTGGAGCCTGAAATTCAGCGACACGGTTCGGCCGACGCCGACCGTCGTGGGCTCGGAATGGGCCACGGCGAAGCCTCGGGCCTCAACCGTCACCTCGTACATGCCGGGATTGATCTGGGAGAAGAGAAAATGTCCTGCAGCGTCGGTTTCGCCTGTGCGGGTCGCTTTGGTGTTTGTATCTGTCATGGTGATCGTGGCGCGGGCTATAACAGCTCCACTCGGGTCCGTCACCTCGCCGGAAAGGGCGCTGCTGGTTCCACTCTGCGCCAGGAGCAGGCATGAGTTAACTATGATTAACACGCAGAAGAAGCTGAAGCTGTACCTCCATGCTCGAATCGAGTGCACATCGACCTCCGAATGGAATTTGCCGCCTGGCCTGAGGGGTATTCGGGAAGGCAATCCCGGGACTTAATTAGGTATGCCTAAATAGTTAGGTACACCTAAAATGGAGGCAGTGTCAAATCCGGAAAACAGAGAAGCATGACCACGCGCCGCGTCAACCTCAACACAGAATCCGCAGACAACTACCTGAAAGCGGTCTTCGCGCTTGGCGGGCCGGAAGAAGAACGCGTGAGCAGCACCGCGCTCGCAGACCGGCTTGGAGTGGCTCCGGCCTCCGTCACCAATATGCTCCAGAAACTCGCCACATCTCCCGTTCCATTTGTGGAGTACGAATCCCGCCGCGGTGTCCGGTTGTCAGCCGCAGGCAGACGGCGTGCTCTCGAGATCCTGCGCCATCATCGGCTGCTCGAGACATTCCTGTATGAGGTATTGGGCTACCCCATCGAGGAGGTCCACGACGAAGCCGAACGGCTCGAACATTTCATCTCCGAGCGCTTCGAGGAGCGCATCGATGCGAAGCTGGGCCGTCCGAAGTTCGACCCTCACGGCCACTGTATTCCGGCTCTGAGCGGAAAGATGTCGAAGCAGACCTCCAGACCGCTTTCGGATATCGAAGAAGACGGAGAATTCGTGGTGGACAGCATTTCAGATCAGGACTCTGTGCTGCTGAAAAGGCTTAACGCTCACGGCGTCACGCCAGGCGCTCGTCTGCACGTCCTGAGGTTATCTCAGGAAGAATTCGTCCTCAGGGCAGGCGGTCGCTTCAAACCTTTGCAGCTTCCTCTCTCTGGTGCCGGTGCAGTCCGAATCCGGCCTAACGACTGACTCAGGCGCTGGCGATCCCGGGCCAAATCCGCCAACCTTCAACTGTTGCCAACAGGCCAATACGCTGTATATACAGAGTTGCTGCCGAAAATCCGGAAGGTTCAGGGCAGACCACACCTCTTCGACTACCCGGCATCTCAACCTAGTGGAACTCCTCCGCGGCGGAACGACTGTGCCTGCAAGAGCAGGGGTCTCCACCCAATCCAAACGCCGGAGAGTCGCTATGAAGGTTGAAAACTTAAGAGATCTGCTGGTCGACGAACTGCGGGATCTGTATTCCGCGGAAACGCAACTGACCAAAGCCCTGCCGAAAGTAGCCAGGCACGTGCACGACAGCAAGCTGAAGGAAGCGATCCAGCATCACCTGAAGGAAACGGAAAACCACGTGAAGCGGCTGGAGCAGGCGTTCCAGCGCCTGGACGAGAGCCCGAAGGGCAAGACCTGCGCCGGCATGAAAGGGCTGATCGAAGAGGCCGATGAGCGGATGTCCGAGGGCGGCGACAAGGAGACGCTGGATGCCGGCATCATCGCCGATGCGCAGCGGGTGGAGCACTACGAAATCTCCGCGTACGGGTCGGCGCGGACGTTTGCCAATCTGCTGCGGGAGCCGGAGATCGTGCGGCTGCTGGAAGAGACGCTGAAGGAAGAGAAGGCTGCCGATGCCAAGCTGAACGAGTGCGCGGAAACCATCAACGTGGAAGCCAGGGCGGCGTGAACGGTAGTCGGTAGTCAGTGATCAGCGTTCAGTAGTCAGCGATCGGAACCCCACCCTGGCGCCCGTTCGACTCGATCACTGGCGCGATCCTCGCTCCGCACAGGCCGACAAGGGGCGACAGAGGTGGGGCACCCGTTCCTTTCTCCCGTGCCCCTTCCCGTCTCCGCAAAAGCGGCATCTCGCATGAGGCACTTGCGCGGCATCCGCCATGACCACTACCATGCCGGAGCATGGTTGATGTTTCCCGAGGGATTCTTCCGGTTATTTCTGTCGATCGCGAATCCTCCGAGCCGCTGCACCGGCAGGTATACACCGGATTCCGCGACGCAATCCTGCGCGGGAACCTGGCGGCTGGGCAGCAGGTTCCGTCGAGCCGCGCTCTGGCGGGGGAACTGGCGATCTCGCGCTTCCCTGTTCTGGACGCTTACGCGCAACTCCATGCGGAGGGATTCTTCGAGAGCCGCGTGGGCGCGGGGACGTTCGTCGCGGCTTCCCTGCCTGTAGCGCGGGGAGAGGCGAAACAGAGCACGAAAGATGCTGGAGGGCGGCGGCCGATCTCGCGGCGCGCTGGGCAATTCCCGGCCTTTCGCACAGTTCCGTGGAGACATGGCTGGGGCGCGTTCGGTGTGCATCAGCCGGCGCTGGACCAGTTCCCTTTCGAAATCTGGTCGAGGCTGACCGCCCGCCACAGCCGATCGCCGCGAGCGCATGCGCTGCATCACATCGATCCGCTCGGGCTGGAGCCATTTCGCGAGGCCATCTGCGGCTACCTGCGGGCTTCGCGGGCGGTGCGCTGCGAACCGAGCCAGATCATGGTGGTCTCGGGATCGCAACAGGCGCTGGACATCGCAACCCGGGTATTGCTGGATGAGGGCGATGCGGCGTGGGTGGA
>JASHRH010000271.1 GCA_030037475.1 Acidobacteriaceae bacterium | reverse complement strand
CGCGCCAGCCTGCGCTTCTCGCTCACCCGCCAGAACACCGCCGCCGACATCGACTACGCCCTCGAAATCATTCCCCCCGCCGTCGCCCACCTCCGCGAGCTCTCGCCGCTCAGAAAAAAGCCCATCGCTGCCACCGCAAACTAAGGGACATGCTCGGCTTTATTCAGATATCCGAAAAGTTGTGGGAACTGTTCCCGATTTGCGTTTACTGTGGAAGATCGCGATATGGGTTCTGCGGCTGAGTTCTACGTGTATGCCTACCTGCGTGCTGACACCAGCAAGCATGGCGCCACCGGTACACCCTACTACATAGGAAAGGGGCACGGACGCCGGGCATTCAAAATGCACGACGCCATTCCTATGCCAAAACTCAGGACGAACATTGTCGTGCTTGCCAGTCGGATGAATGAGCCGGATGCCCACCAGCTAGAGGTGCTCCTGATCCATCTCTACGGCAGGATCGACCTTGGAACTGGCTGCCTACGTAATTTGACCGATGGCGGAGAGGGCGTTCATGGTCGAGTGGCGTCAGATGGAGAGCGTGCTGCGATATCCAAACGCGGTCGCGCTCTGTGGGCCAGTCTTACACAAGAGCAAAGATGCAAATGGCGTGATGCAATTCGACTTGGCTGGGAGCGGCGCACCCAGGAACAAGATCGGGAATATCGCGGGAGGGTGAGCAGGCATCGATTAGAGTGGCACGCGGGGCTCACAGTGGATGAACGGTGTGCGTGGCGCCAGTCGTTGAAGAGAGGGTGGGAGAGTCTCACCGGGCACGAAAGAGAAAAATGGCGCGAAGCGCTGAAGAGCGGCCACGCTAGACGGAGCGACCAGCAAAGGCGCGAACTTAGTGAACGAACGTCAGCAGCAAATCGAGCGCGTTGGGCACGACTCACCGCCGAACAGCGGCGGAAGCACAGTGAAGCGCAGAGGGCGGGCTGGGCAAAGCGAACGCAAGATCAGGAGAGGAAGTATGCAGACGCCCGCAAGAGGTTGTATGCCAGTCGTACCGAGGCTGAGAAAGAAGAATTCAGACGGAGGGTCTCACGAGCTTCTCGAAGGTCGTGGGCGTCCTGTACGGATGAACGACGGCGAGAGCGCGGACGCGCAACGAGCCGAGCCAAAAAGGCTTGGTATGCCAGCCGAACCGACGACGAAAGACGAGCGTTTAGCGAATCCATCAAGGCATGGCACATCCATCTGTCCGACGCCCAGAGAGCTCGGCGCTCCGAGAACCTAAGTCAGGTAGCGCAGCGACAGTGGGCGAACTACACAAAAGCCGAGAAGCAGTCATGGCTACAAGCCCGAAAATGCGGCTGGGAATCTTTGAGCGACGATCAAAAGCAGCTCTGGAGAGACCGAGTCGGCAACGCTCATCGGGCGCAGATTGCGGCCCTCGATGAGGATCAGCGGCAGAAGCGTAATAACCAGCTTCACGAGTCATTACTAGCCCGTTGGGCTCGAACGCCGAAGAAAACCCATTGCCCCCACGGTCACCCATTCGACGAAGCCAACACGTACGTCGATCCTCAAGGCCGAAGACATTGCAAGGCTTGCAGAAAAATGTCAAAGAAGCGCTCAAGGCACCCTAGGATCGTCCCGTTGCAGGTAAATTGGACTCCCACGGCGCATCCGGATCAATCGCTCGTCGCACCATCGCCACCACCTCTCGTAACTGCCTCTCCGACAGCGCGCGTGGCAGTCGGTCGAACAGCCGCTCCTTCGGCAGTACCTGAATAAAGTGCGCCTTCAGAAACGATGGCTCCGGCAATCCCGTCTCGCCCGGCTGCATCCGCAGAACCGTCGGACCCTCCATCCCGTAGCTGCCGAACGGCACCACCAGCACCGAAGACGCCCGCTCGCTCAGGTTTCGGGCGTCCAGCGAGATCACGACCACGGCATGCTTCTTGCCGTCGCCCAGATCAGCCCGCCATATCTCTCCGCGTCTTGGTCGCGCGTCAGGGCTCAAGGTCGAAATCCACGCCTCCGCCGCTCGTGTGCAGTTGCTGAGCCAACGTATCTTCCTCGGTCTGCGCTTCCTGCGCCAGGCCGCCAAAATACTCCGCCGTCGCCCGCTCCAGCCGCAGCCGGGTTTCTTCGCGGCGCAGACGCGCGATCGCCAAATCCACAGTCTCCGCGATCGAATCGGTGCGGCCGCTGTTCACCATCGTTTCCAGAAAAGTGAAGTTTTCCGCCGCCACCGTGGTCGATAACTTGGCCCGGTTACGGCTAGGTCTTCCCCTGCGGGCTTCCTTACGGGCGGACTTGGACGGAACAGGCATGGGCATCAGCTCCACGCCTATTTTATCCCCTTTTCTATCCTCCCGCTCAGGAGACAATCTGTCGCCTCGCAAGGCTGGCCTGCCAAGTCCCGAATCAAAACCAAAGCCGGCACAGACTTTCGCGCTCCCTGGTAGGTCTTCCTAAACGCTAAACCCTGAACCCTGTGTGTTAAATATGACTTCCGTACCCTCCCCATCCCCGATTCTTCTTGCTTCTATTTCCACGTCCAGCTACGCTCAGAATCAGCGAAAGCCCTGTTCTTCCGAACAGGGCTTTCGCTTTTGCCTCGGGCTCAGGCCCAAGGATCCTGCGCTCTTTGAAAATCCGGACCATGGTAATGTTTCACGGGAAGGTGACCCAGATGTCAAATCGGTAACGAGCAAGGGACCGAGCAGAATCATAGGTTTAGAGAGGCCATAGGTCACAGGGGGGTGCCCCATCATTGACCGATCAGTAAAAATCATCCTGATCGGAAATGAAAAACCGGGAACAGGCTCTCGCCCATCCCCGGCTCGCATATTCTGACCGCTATCCGGTCTTTAGCTGACCGCTTCTTAGCTAACCGGTTCTTAGCTGACCGCTTTCCAGCTAGTACCGATAGTGTTCGCTCTTGTACGGTCCTTCCACCGCGACTCCAATGTAGTCTGCCTGCTTCGGGCTCAGCTTCGTCAGTTTCACCCCAATCTTTTCGAGGTGTAGCCGCGCGACTTCCTCGTCCAGCCGCTTCGGCAGCGTATACACATCCACTGCGTAGGCGTCGCGGTTCTTCCACAGATCGAGCTGCGCCAGCGTCTGGTTCGAGAAGCTGTTGCTCATCACGAAGCTCGGGTGTCCGGTCGCGCAGCCCAGATTCACCAGCCGTCCTTCGGCCAATACAAAGATGCTGTGCGCCGGCTTGCCGCCTTCCGCCGGGAATGTGTACTGATCCACCTGCGGTTTGATGTTCGTCTTCTTCACGCCCTTCGCCTGATTCAGACGGTCCATCTGGATCTCGTTGTCGAAGTGGCCGATGTTGCACACAATGGCCTGATCCTTCATCGCCTTCATGTGCTCCAGCGTGATGATGTCCACGTTCCCCGTGCAGGTCACGTAGAGATCGCCGCGCCCCAGCGTGTCCTCGATCGTCGTGACTTCGAATCCTTCCATCGCTGCCTGCAGCGCGTTGATCGGATCGATCTCCGTCACGATCACCCGCGCGCCCATACCGCGCAGCGAGTGCGCTGAGCCCTTGCCCACATCGCCGTAGCCGCAGATCACGGCCACCTTGCCGGCCATCATCACGTCGGTCGCGCGCTTAATGCCATCGGCCAGCGACTCGCGGCAGCCGTACAGATTGTCGAACTTCGACTTCGTGACCGAGTCGTTGACGTTAATTGCCGGCACCAGCAGCTTGCCCTGCTCCTTCATCCTGTAAAGCCGGTGCACGCCTGTCGTCGTCTCCTCGCTGACGCCGCGCCACTCCTTCACCACCTTGTGCCAGTGCTGCTTGTCTTCCGCGTACACCTGCTTCAGCAGCTTTTTGATCACCGCTTCTTCTTCGCTCTCCGACGGCGTGTCCACCCACTTATCGCCGTTTTCCAGCTCGTAGCCTTTGTGGATCAGCAGCGTCGCATCGCCGCCGTCGTCCACAATGAGCTGCGGTCCCAGGCTCTCGCCATGCGTCAGCGCCTGCAGCGTGCACCACCAGTACTCTTCAAGCGTCTCGCCTTTCCAGGCAAATACCGGAACACCTGCCGCCGCAATCGCCGCAGCGGCATGATCCTGCGTAGAGAAGATGTTGCAGCTCGCCCAGCGCACGGATGCACCAAGATCCGCGAGCGTCTCAATCAGCACCGCGGTCTGGATCGTCATGTGCAGCGAGCCGGAAACGCGCACGCCCTTTAGCGGTTTCTCCGCCGCGTACTTCCGGCGGATCGCCATCAGCCCCGGCATCTCGTGCTCGGCGATCGAAATCTCTTTGCGCCCCCAGTCGGCCAGCGACAGATCGGCGACTTTGTAAGCGGCGGCTTTGCTTTCCAGTGTGGCTGTTGCCATTGCAGGGATCTCCTCGATAAGTCTTAGTTCGATTTTACCTGGCTCACCACTGCGGCCTCCTGAGTTTTCATCAGGATGCGTCAGACCGGCGTTCAACGGCGTTCCCGCGATGCTCGACGGCGTACGGCCGCCAACTACCCCGGCGTCCATCACGCTTTGAAGGGGCACGGCTTCAGCCGTGCTGTAGAGGACAAGGGAGCGCAGGGGCTTTAGCCCCTGAGGGAGGCCTCATCGGCTGCGCTCATACACCGTCCGTCCGCCCACCACCGTCCGCAGCACCTGAGCCGCGAGGATCTCCTCCGGCGAAACAGCCATCAAATCCCGATCCAGCACCACGAAATCCGCCACAAAACCCGGCGCCAGCTTGCCCTTCCAATCCTCCGCAAACTCGGCATACGCCGCTCCCTGCGTATATGCGTACAGCGTCTCCGCCATGGTCAATCTTTGTTCGGGATGAAACGTCTCCGTCCCCGCCTCATTCTTCCGCGTCACCGCCGCATAAATCCCGCGAAACGGTGAGACGGATTCCACCGGATAATCCGTCCCAAATGCCAGCGTCACGCCCGCCTCCGCGAACGACCTCCACGCATACGCCCGCGCCGAGCGCTTCGGTCCCAGCCGCTCTCCGGCCCACGCCATGTCCGTCAGCAGATGATTCGGCTGCATCGACGCAAGCACGCCCAGTTTGCGATACCGCGCGAAATCCCCCGCGCTCACCACCTGGCTGTGCTCAATCCTGTGCCGCACCTCGCTCCCTCGCGCTCCCGTCGCTGCGATCGCGCCAGCGATCGCACGGAGCGCCATCTCCACCGCACGATCGCCGATCGCGTGAAACCCCAGCTGGAATCCCGCCCGCGCCCGTTCCACCGCCATCGCATTCAGCTCGTCCTGCCCATACCGCGGCAACCCTGTGTTCTCCGCATCGTCCGCATACGGAGCCTTCATCGCCGCCGTCCGCGACCCCAGCGATCCGTCCAGAAATCCCTTCAGCATGGCCGTCCGCAGCATCCCGTCCTGCGGTGCCCGATGAGCCCTTTTCTCTTTCAGCTCATCCAGCGATGAGGGGAAGGGAAGCCACTCTGCCACGCGCACGGGTAACTTCCCCTCGTCCGCGATCTCCTCCAAATCCAGGAAAGAGTCCCAGTCCGAAAAATCCTGTACGCTCGTTACGCCATGGCGTGCGGCCGCTGCCAGAGCCAGCTCCAGGCCGCGCCTCCGCTGTTCCGGCGCAAGCGGCGGCTGCTGTACCAGCCGCATCGCCGTTTCGCGCAGCACGCCTGTTGGTTCGCCCGCGGCGTCGTGGTCGATCTCCCCTCCCATCGGATTCGGCGTCGCCCGCGTGATCCCGGCCGCCGTCAGCGCTGCGGAATTCGCCACGGCGATGTGTCCATCCACGCGCTGGAAAATCGCCGGATGTCCCATCGCCGCCGCATCCAGGTCTGCCCGGCTCGGCAATTTCCCCTCTGTCCACAGCGTGTGATCCCACCCGCCGCCCCGCAGCCATTCGCCGGAGGCCGCATTCTCTGCCGCTGCCCGCACACGCGCCTGCATCTCCCCGAGCGACCGCACGCCCAGCAAGTCGACTGAGGTCAGAATCCGTGCGGCCATTCCCAGGTGCAGGTGCGCATCGTTGAACCCCGGCATCGCATACGCACCTCGCAGATCCACGACTTCCGTTCGCGGGCCGCGAAGACTCTTCACATCCGATCCCGTCGCCACAATCTCCCCGTGCGCGACAGCCATCGCCGTCACTCGCTCCGGCCGCGCCGTCTCCAGCCCCACCCCGGTCAGGATGTTGCCGTTATGCCAGATCGTTTTGGCTGCGGATTCGTGATGTCTGCTCATGGGACTTGCTTTGAAAGGGCACGGCTTCCGCCGTGCCACAATGTCCGTAAAAGCATATCGGCTTTAGCCGCTGAGGAGAGTTTTTCCCGATCCTTTCCTCTCACCCTGCTGCCGCCAGCACCAGCAGCAAGATCCGCTTGAGCGCCGACTCGCGCCCGCGTGCGTCATACCATTCCGCATGGGTGTGGATGCCACCGGCGGTTCCGCCCGCTCCCAGGCTCACTGCGGGAACACCGAGCGACAGCGGAATGTTGGCGTCCGTCGACGCCACCCGCAGCTCCGTGCGAATGCCCAAATGCCGATCCACCGCGCGCAACAGCTCCAGCAGCTTCGCATCCGACGCCAGCTTGCCTGCCGGTCGATCGCCGATCTTCTCCACAGTCCAGCGCAACCCGATCGCGTCCGGCCGCTGCCCATCGGCCGCCGCCAGCGCCGCGTCTTCCACCGCGCGGTGCAATTCCACCTCCAGCCGGATGAGCTGTTCCCGATCCGTCGAGCGCAGGTCGAAACTCGCCGTCGCCTCTTCCGGGATCGCATTGATCGCCGTTCCGCCCGCGATCATCCCCACGTTTACCGTAGTCCGTGGCACGTCCGGCAGCGCCGTCTCGGAGAACCGCTGGATTGCACGGCTCAGAATCGCAATCGGGTTCGGCCGTCCCGCGTCAGTCCACGCGTGCCCGCCCGGACCCCGCACCGTCACGCGCCAGCGCTGGCTGCCCAGCGCCTGCGTCACCACGCTGGCGTCGCCGGCGCCATCCAGCACCACGTGCGCTTCGACACCTTCGGCTTCTTGGCGATAGAGGTGCCGCATCCCGCGCAGATCGCCTTCGCCTTCCTCGCCCACGTTGCCGGCGAAGACCACATCGTGCACCGTCGCGACGCCCGCATGACGCATCGCCGCCGCCACGGCCAGCATCGCGGCCACGCCCGCTCCGTTGTCACATGCTCCAGGGGCCTCCAGCCGCGACCCGCGCAGCACCGGCTCAATCTGCGTCCCCGCCGGAAAAATCGTATCGATGTGCGCCGACAGCAGCACCCGTCGCCGTTCCGGTTCCGCGCTCGTTTCCGTTCCGCGCCTTATCCCCAGAGCGTTGCCAACTTCGTCGATCCGCACATCCTCCAGTTCCAGTTCGCGAAAGCGCGCACGCAGCCACTCCGCTCGCGGACCCTCCCCGAACGGCGGCGCCGGAATCCTGACCAGCTCCGTCTGCCACTCGAGGATTCTCTGCTCCTGCAGGTGCAGCCATTGAAACGCCTGATGCACCCGCCGGTTTGCGGCCAGCCGTGCAATCGACGCCGACGATTCGGAGGCAAATGCACCCATAGGAACCTTCAGCGTAGCATCGACGTTCGAAGTCGGCTCACCAGCCACCTGTTGCACGTTTCTCGCTGACCGATTCATCGCTGGCCGTTTTTCGCTGGCCGGAGCATAGCTGGCCGGTCCATCGCCGACCGCTGCTTCGCTCGCCCTCAGTACTCCACACTGTCCAGAAACAATCCCCGCGCCGGAGCCGTCGCACCCGCCGCGGCCCGCGATCGCGCCTCCAGAATCCGCCGCAGTTCCTCCGGCGCAATCTGCCCGCGCCCCGCACCTATAAATGTTCCTGCCAGGTTCCGTACCATGTGGTGCAGAAATCCGTCGCCGCGCACCCGATACACCAGCAAATCGCCTGTTTCCGTCCACTCTGACGAAAAGATCGTCCGAACGTTCCCTCTGCGTTCCGCCTCGTCATCATCTTCCTGGCTACTCCTCGTTGCGACATCAGGATCGCTCGCCGCAAACGACGTAAAATCGTGTTCCCCTGCCACAAATTCCGCTGCCGCCTGCATCGCCGCGACGTCAAGAGGCCAATTCAGAGCCCACGCGTACCTTGTTTCCCATGGCGGACAAATCTCCCCGCGAAAAATCCGGTACTCATACGTCTTCGCCCGCGCCGAGTGCCGCGCATGGAAATCCGCAGCCGCCATCTCCGCGCTCAGTACCCGAATCGCCTCCGGCAGCGTCCGGTTCAGCGCCCGTTGCAGGTTCTCTGCCGGAATGGGCGCCTGCAGCGCGAACGACGCCACCTGTCCCCGCGCGTGCACGCCCGCATCCGTCCGCCCCGACCCCTGCGGCAGCACGCGCTCTCCGGTCACGCGCTCCACCCCCGCGGCCAGTTCGCCCTGGATCGTTGCCCGATCCGGCTGCACCTGCCACCCGAAATAGTCCGTCCCATCGTAGGCCAGTGTCAGCTTCCAGTTGGCTTGCACATCGGCTCGCATTTCTTAACTTTTCCCACTCAATGTTCGCATCGGAGCTCGCTCAGAAATCATCGAATTGCTGCGATATACTCAGCTTTCCTAAAGGATTTTTCAGAGGAAGGAATTTCAGAGTTAAAGATACGGGTTTACGGAACCGCGGCCTCGTCCGCCTCGTATCGCAGGTTGAGCACCGCCATTTTCCGGGCCTGTATTTTCGAGTTTGGACCGCGCTTTTGCCTTTCTCAGCCTGGCGCGCCCCATCTCAGGTCCGCAGCGCAAGAGGAGTGGAGACGGCCCATGCACCTTTCAGTCTCGCAGAATTGTTCCGGCAGCAAATCAGAAACCCTGCTCGCTCGTCTTGCATTCGCGGTGGTCATCGCCTGCATGCTCGTCGGCGCCGCGCCCACTCACGCGCAGCAGGCGCAGCCTGCCGCTTCCGGTCTGCCGCCTGAGCCGGTGCCGAACTACACCCAGCCGCTCTACCTGCGCCCCACCGCGCACAATTTCGCCAAAGCCCGCGGCTATTTCCCCAATCTCATCGCGCCGTATACGCCCATCGCCCTGCGCCCGCCGGATTTCGCGAATCCCGTGCAGCTGGGCGATCTGGTAAAGGATGGCAAACTTCACCTCAGCCTCGCCGACGCGGTGCTGCTGGCTCTCCAGAATAATTACGACATTGCCGTCCAGCGCCTGAACCTCGAGATCGCGGACACCGACATCCTCCGCACCCGCGCCGGCCAAACGCCGCTGGGCACGCCCACCGCGCTCG
>JASHRH010000270.1 GCA_030037475.1 Acidobacteriaceae bacterium | reverse complement strand
CGCTCTTCATGCGCGAGATCGCTCAGCAGCTCGGCATGCCGCCCGTCCCGATGAGCGACCGCGTACGCGCGTCGCTCGCGCGATACGATTGGCCGGGGAATATCCGGGAATTGCGTAATCTCATCGAGCGAACGGTGATCCTCGGCGCCTTTCCGAAGGACTTCGCGGCCTCCGCCGAATCGGGCCAATCGGCCGGGGAGAGCTTGGCCGAGGTGGAGCGGCGGCACATTCTTACGGTGCTGCACGAAGCCGGTGGCGATCGCGAGGAGGCGGCGCGGCGCCTTGGCATCTCACGCAAGACGATCGATCGCAAGTGCGCCAGCTGGCGGCTATGAGGCTTCGCCTGCTGGGCAGCCGGTATTCGGTGCGTCACCGGCTGCTGGCCATCGCGCTCCTGCCGATGCTCGTCATTCTTCCCCTCATGCTCGGCATCACCATCTATCGCTGGAACGCGAAGTTCAATGCGGTGCTCGCCTCCGAGGTCAATAGCGACCTGACCATCGCCCATCAGTATCTGGAGCGGATTCTCGAGAATACGCAGGAGCAGCTGGTCTCCGTGACGAAGTCGGCCGAGTTTCGGGATGTCCTCGCGTCGCCCCAGTCCTCGGGCGGCAGTCTCAATGCCTTTCTCGTGCAGACCGCACGAATGCTCCACTTTGATTTCCTCTACATCGTAGCTGACGACGGCCGTGTCCTTGCCAGCGCGCAGCCGATGAGCTCCGCCGTCCGCTGGGATTGGCCGATTATCACGGCGGCCTTGAAGGGCCGCTCGGGCGCTGTGATCGACCTGTTCGATAGACGGGACCTTCTCGCCCGGTCTCCCGAGCTCGCCCATCGCGCTCGCCTCGAGCTCGTGCCTACTCGCGATGCCATCGCCACCCACCGGACGCAGGAGATGAGCGGCTTGGTGGTTCATTCAGCGAGCGCCTTGACGCTGCCTGACGGTGAGCATGTGGCGCTGGTCGGAGGAATACTCCTCAATCGGAACCTTGCCTTCATCGATACGATCAACGACCTGGTTTTTCACAATGGGGGACTGCCCGAAGGCAGCCGTGGAACAGCCACGCTGTTTCTCGGGGATGTCCGCGTCAGCACCAACGTAAGGATGTTCCGGGGAGTCCGCGCTCTCGGAACGCGTGTATCGGCACCGGTCGAGAAGGCGGTGCTCGGGCAGGGGCGAACCTGGCTCGGCGAGGCGTTCGTCGTGAACGACTGGTACATGTCCGCGTATCAGCCCATTCTCGACAGCTACGACCGGCGTATAGGCATGCTCTACGTGGGGTTCCTGCAGAAGCCGTTTACGGAGGCGAAGCGCGACACCCTGCTCGCGATCGCGATTGCGTTCCTAGTCGCGGTAGCTGCGACCGTTCCCCTCTTCCTGAGGTGGGCGAGCGAGATCTTCCGCCCTCTGGAGAGGATGACCGGAACGATTGAGCGGGTCGAGGGCGGCGATCTTGGAGCACGAACCAGGAATATCGAGAGCGATGACGAAATCGGCCGCGTCGCATTGCATCTCGATCGGCTCCTCGATCGGCTCCAGGACCGCGACCAGGAGCTGCGGCTGTGGAACAGAGAGCTCAATCAGCGCGTCGAGGAGCGCGCGAAGAAGCTACAGCATGCGAACCTTCAGCTGGAGGCGACGACGAAGCAGCTCATCATGTCGGAGAAGCTGGCTGCGATAGGCGAGATCAGCGCCGGGGTGGCTCACGAGATCAACAATCCGATCGCCGTCGTACAGGGAAACCTCGAGGTCGTCCGCGAGCTGATGGGCAGTCAAGCGGATGCGGCCAAGACGGAGTTTCGATTGATAGACGAGCAGCTGCAGCGCGTCGCCGAGATGGTCACGAGGCTCCTGAGATTCGCCAAGCCGCAAGAGTATGCCGGCCACTCGGAGCCGTACGGCATTGCGGATGTGGTCACGGACACGCTGCGGCTCGTCCGTCATCTTCTCGACAAATCGAAGATTACGGTTGCGAAGGAGTCCCACGCCTCGCGATTGATTTCGATGAACAGGACCGAGCTGCAGCAGGTTCTCGTGAACCTGATCGTCAACGCCGTTCATGCGATGTCTGAGGGTGGACAGCTCACCCTGCGGACATTCGACGCCGAGGAGGGGGAGCATCCTGGAGTTCTCATCGAGGTTGCGGACAGCGGTGCGGGCATGGCTCCCGAGGTGCTGCAGAGAGTTTTCGACCCATTCTTCACGACCAAAGGCCGGGAAGGCACGGGGCTCGGCCTGTCGATCAGTCAGATGCTCGTGACCCGGCAAGGCGGCAAGATCTCCGTAGTGAGCAAGCCCGGCCGAGGAACTACTTTTGCCGTCTGGCTGCCCGATGCGAGCTGATGCCGGAGCGACTGCAAGTCGTTGGGAGTAGCAGCGATGACAAAAGTGCCCGTTCTTGTTATTCCGCATATGGTCATATAGAGCGTGTGGCGAATGCAGTGACGCAGGGCGCCCGCTCGCAGATGGCGCAGTTTCTCGACCAGGCCGGGAGTTGGATCATCCTCGCCCATGGCCGCTGTTACGGCACTCAGGCGGTGGCGGAGCTGCGACGCGCGTTCCGTTGGGTGCTGTAGACAGCAGCGTTTGAGGCAGCCGATTTCAAAGACCTAAGCCTGCCCCTCGTTTTCATCAAGGTCATCTTGTCCGAACTGGACGGACAGATTGTCCATGGAAGTCAATGACATGTTGAGATAAGCTGCGGTGGCAGCTCGCCAGTGGCTTCGCGGAGTGCGGCAGGTGACCGACAACAAGCTCCGATTCAAGACCTACAACCATCCCGCCGGCGGCTGGGGTGCGGCCGCGGCGACCGCCAAAGTGCTCATGGAACAGAGTGTCCTCACCAAGGGATCACGCGCGCTGCTCGCGATGAATCAGCCAGGCGGCTTCAAATGCCCAAGCTGCGCCTTTCCCGACCCGGATTGCCGCAAGACGCTCGAGTTCTGCGAGAACGGCGCCAAGGCACTCGCCTTCGAGGCGACGAAACGCCGTGTCACCCGAGAGTTCTTCGAAAGGTACACGGTGTCCGAGCTCATGGCGCAAGCGGATCACTGGCTCGAGATGCAGGGTCGGCTGACCGAGCCGATGCGGTACGACGCAGCGAGCGATCGCTACGTGCCCTGCGAATGGGACGATGCTTTCGCGATGATCGGCCATCACCTGGGAGCGCTCGAGAGTCCGCATCACGCGGAGTTCTACACGTCCGGCCGCACCTCGAACGAGGCAGCGTTCCTGTACTCGGTGTTCGTGCGGGAATTCGGCACCAACAACTTTCCCGACTGCTCCAACATGTGCCACGAGCCGACGAGCCGCGGCCTGCCGCCCTCCATCGGGGTCGGGAAAGGCACGGTCGTCATGGAGGATTTCGACCACGCGGAGGCGATCTTCGTCATCGGACAGAAC
>JASHRH010000269.1 GCA_030037475.1 Acidobacteriaceae bacterium | reverse complement strand
CGCAGGCGGCGGCGGGCATCGGCGGTGGAAGCGGAGCGGAGCTTATCAAGAAGAAGAACCAGGAAAAGAAAAATAAAAGAAAGGTTGAGGAAGTTGATGACGTTCCCGGCGTCGTCGCTGGCGCGCGTGAGGAACGGGCCGGCGCCGCTGAAATAATAGTCGGCGGCGATATCCGGGATGAGAAAGGCCAGGGCAATGGCGAGAATGCCGAGCAGGATCCACTTGACCCAGCGGGCGCGGGCGTCGAGCCGGGAACGCTCGGGGAAATAGACGCCGAAGAGAAACAGCGCAGGGGCACCGGCCAACTGGATGGCCTGCAGCCAGAACACGCGCAGGAAAAAGCCAGTCCCTGCGACCAGGTTCAGATCGAGGAAAACAACGCTGGGAAACGTGAGCAGAACCAGCAGCAGCCATGCATTGCGATCGAACGGACGCGAGAAGACAACCCAGTAGCCGATCAGCAGACAGATGAGCGGGAGCAGTCCGGCGAGGAAGAACGCCTGCCAGAAGAAAGCAATGGCCGACGTGCCGCCGTGGGTCCAGGCCA
This sequence comes from Acidobacteriaceae bacterium, assembly GCA_030037475.1. Classification (GTDB taxonomy): domain Bacteria; phylum Acidobacteriota; class Terriglobia; order Terriglobales; family Acidobacteriaceae; genus Palsa-343. Next base: position 2,650 of record JASHRH010000269.1, on the reverse strand, counting down.
TGCGGACAAGGGTGAAATTGGCGATCCCGGTGGTGCCATTGGGCCGGGTGTATTGGATCTCGAGAATGTCGCCGGGATGGCTTTCAGCAAGGATGGTCTGCCATTGCGCGCGGCCGGAACAGGACGCCCCATTCAGAGCGTCGATGCGGTCGCCGGCAGCGATTCCGGCGGCGGCGGCTTCGGGTTGCAGGCTCTTTTCCTGGACGCGAAGCGTGTCGTAGTCGAAGCTCAGCGGAGCCCGGACGCGCTGGTCCCAGTGAATCACGTATTGCCACAGGACGGCGACGCTGGACATCCAGTAGCCGAGACTGGCGACCATCCAGAGGGCAAGCAGCGTGTGCCGCAGAGCCGGCGATGCGTTTTTCTTCCGCGGACTCATCCGTGGAGTCATGGTATCCCGGCCCGGCGGTTTCGAGCAGCCCGAATTTACGGAGCAAGATGCGCTACGGGCGTTTTCGGAGTTACGAGTCCTTTGGAGAACCGTTCTCTGCCGTCGCTCCCTGTGGGTCGCAACGGCATGGATATCGACCGCTTTGGGAAACAGTTGCTCCGAAAACGCTGTATTCTCGAATACGCAAGCGGAAGGGGGAGGGTTCATGCGCAAAATCGTTTTGCTGCTGACGCTGGCGGGCGCGACCTGCGCCGCGCAGACAGGGCTCCCGTCGAGGCCGCCGATCCTGGGCGTATCGCACCTGGCTGTCTACACCAGCAACGCCGCGAAGGCCGAGCGTTTTTACGCGCATGATCTGGGGTTTCTGAAGGGGGCCGATCCGGAGAATCCGCAGGGCGTTCGCTACTACGTGAACCGCGAGCAGTTCATCGAGGTGCTGCCGCTCCCGGCCGATGAGGGCGTGAATCGTCTGGATGCCATCGGCTGGATCACCACGAATGCCGAGCAGATGCGGGCGTATCTGGCCGCGCACGGGGTTGCGGTTCCGGATGCGGTGCGTCACGGCTCCGATGGCAGCGCATGGTTCGACGTGAAGGATCCTGAGGGCAACACGGTCGAATTCGATCAACCGCCGGCCAGCGTGCTGGCGATGAGCATGGAGCAGATCTATAACCTGCCCGGCAAGGCCGATCCCGTCGGGCGGCGGATCATTCATTGCGGCGAGATGGTCCACAGCCGCGCGAAGGAAGACACCTTCTATCGTGCGCTCCTCGGTTTCCAGCCCTATTGGTATGGCGGCATGAAGCCGGGCAAGCTGGACTGGGTTTCGCAGCAGGTGCCTGACGGCCACGACTGGCTGGAATATATGTTGACCAGCGGACCCTCCGGCAGCGGGATTCCGGCGACAATTTCGCAGAAGCAGCTCGGCGTGCTGGACCACTTCTCGCTGGGCGTGGTGAACATGGAGACCGCGGTGACCACGCTCGACTCCGAGGGACGGCTGGCCGACAATGAGCACATGAACGGCCCGCAGGTGGGCCGCGACGGCAAATGGCAGTACAACCTGTGGGATCCGGACGAAGTACGCGTGGAGCTGATGGAGTATTCGGCCAGCGAGACTCCGTGCTGCTCGAATTTCACGGCGATCAGCCCGACGAGTGGGGATCAGCCATGAAGACAGAGTAGAGGGCGCAGCGTACAGGGAGCAGGGAGCGGAAGGCCGGGATCGCAGCGGTCCATCAGGACTGTTCCTGGAACAGCTCCGGCTGAGATGGTTCCTCCGCGGGATCGCGGAAATTGCTCAATCCCACGCCGATCAGGCGAAATCGCTGAGTCGCGCCGAGGTGCACGCGCTCTCGCAGCGCGAGAGCCATGGCCGTGAGATGCTCGCAACTGGAAGGCGGCTCGGGCGGCGTGAGGCTGCGGGTCAGAATGCGGAACTCACTGGTTTTCAGCTTCAGGACGACCGTCCTGCCGATGCGTGTTTCCTTCCGCGAAGCCGCCCAGACTTTTTCCGCGAGCTGGCGGATCGCGTCCTCCGTTTCCTCCAGAGCCAGGTCGCGCTCGAAGGTGTCTTCCGCGGAGATGGACTGCGTGGGCCGGTCAGGCATCACCGGGCTCTCGTCGATGCCGAAAGCAAGCTCGTGCAGGCGCAGGCCATGACGTCCGAAGTGGCCCTCCAGTTCCGCTAATTCGAGACCGCGCAAATCGCGGACCGTGTGCACGCCGAAGTTCGCCAGCCGCTGCGCCGTGACTTTGCCCACGCCGGGCAGGCGCTCAACCGGCAGCGGCGGCAGGAAAGTATCGACCTCTTCCGGCTGAATGACAAAGAGGCCGTTGGGTTTGCGCCAGTCAGAGGCGATCTTGGCCAGAAATTTGTTTGGCGCCACGCCCGCCGAAGCGGTCAGATGCAGCTCGTCACGAATCTCCCGGCGAATCGCCTGTGCCACTTTCGTGGCCGTCGGCAGCCCGGCTTTGTTCTCCGTCACGTCCAGATAGGCTTCGTCCAGCGAGAGGGGCTCGATCGTATCCGTGTAGCGGTGAAAAATCTCCCGTGTCTGCCGGGAGATGGCGCGGTAGCGGTGGAAATCCGGCGGGACGAAGATAGCCTGCGGGCAAAGGCGCTCGGCGGTCAGGGCCGGCATGGCCGAGCGCACGCCGAAACGCCGGGCCTCGTACGACGCGGCGCAGACCACGGATCGATTGCCGCGCCACGCGACCACGACCGGCTGGCCGCGCAGCGCGGGATTGTCCCGCTGC
>JASHRH010000268.1 GCA_030037475.1 Acidobacteriaceae bacterium | reverse complement strand
ATTATTTGAGGCATTTTCCAAACTCCAAGCGCGCCCGAGTGATCCTCGGGCACGGGGCCACCTGCACGGTGTCTGAGCTGCTTGACGACTTTCTGGTCGAGCAGCAGGACCAGCTCGCACCAAGCACGATGGCCTCTTGGAGGTCGATGACCGAGGAGCGGATCAAGCCGGGGGTGGGGCACCTGTTGGTCCGCGACCTGACGACCAGCCAGATCGCTGCGTGGCTCATGTCGAAGAACATGCACCATCTCTCGCTCAAGTTCGTGCGCAACTGTGTGACCCCGTTGCGGCGGGCGCTTTACCACGCGGTGAAGCAAGGGCACAGGATTGAAAATCCCGCATCCTCAAAGTCCTTGAGCGTCAAGGAGTGCGTCCCCAAGGCGTACTGGAACACCGGCTGGGTCCCAGACCCGCTGAATCAGGCAGAGATCGACGCCGTGCTTGCGGCGTGCGAGACACCCGCGGCGCGAAATTTCTTCTCGGTCGCATTCGAGACGGGCCTGCGGACAGGGGAGCAGATCGCCCTCAAGTGGAAGGACATCGACTTCGACAGTCGCCGCCTCAACGTTGAGCGTGCAATCGTCGAGGGTTACGAGAAATCCACGAAGACGCTGGCGGGCCAGCGCACAGTGGAACTCTCCGACACCGCCATCGAGGCTCTGCGAGACCAGCTGGACCTGACGAAACACAGGACGCGGGTATTCTGTCATCCGAAGACGCTCCTCGCGTTCAAGAACTCAACGCAGATCTACGCGATCTGGGGGCCAGCCGTACGACGTGCCGAGATCCGCTATCGATGCCCGAGGCAGACACGCCACACGTATGCGTCGCGGTTGATCTCGGTGAAGGGCGTCAATCTTTTTTGGCTCGCGAAGCAGATGGGGCACGTCGGCATCCAGATGCTCAACCAGCACTACGCCCGTTGGATCGAGAACAACCCGCGATACCGCAACGGCAACGTCGGTACTGCGACCGGACCGTCTCTGCCCGACGCCACTCTCGGCGCCGGCCAGCAGTAGACAGAACCCCAGTCGATTCCATGAGAGGGACCACCCGCGCGCCGGTGCGCGGGTCCCTCCGCGCATTCGCGCAACCCCAGGCCCACGCCGTCACCCGACGTGAGGCCGGTCCCTAGACGAGTTAACGGGCGCATGCGCCCCCCACGCACCGCGTGGTCATACCAATAACAAGGAACTAACGTGTCTAACAATAATAATGCTCCCGCGGCGGGGGCCTCCATTCCTTCCGCCATTGTTGCCACCTCGACGCAGATCAATACGATCAGCGCCGAAGCGGCCCTCCGGGAGGTTTCACTGGGCGGACTCAAGCGCATCGGCATCGCCGATACCCTGAACCGCCCCTGCCCCGAGTGCGAGCACATCCTGCCGGGCCTGCTTCGCGGCATGGTCGGCGCGATTGCAGGCCCAGGTGCTGCCGGCAAGACGATGCTGCAGTTGCAGATAGTCTTCGACTTCGCCCTCGGCCTGGCCCCGCTCGGAGGTCTGTTCCCGACGCCTCCCCGACCATACAGGGTCGCACTGATCTCCGGCGAGGAGACGGAACTCACCCTGGCCCGACGGCTGCACAAAATCCTCGATGACCACCTTGACCAGGTGCAGTCGGATAAACGGCAGAGCACCCGCCAGGAGTACATCGCCGAGCTCGACCGGCAGGTCAGTATCTTCCCAGCCAGCGGCGTCAACTTCACCCTGATTCGCCGCGGTGACCGCACTGAAATGCTGAGTACCCTGCGGAAGATCATCGACGGTCACGACCTAGTGTTCCTGGAAACGGTCTCCCGCCTACACGACGGCGACGAGAACAGTGCCACCGACATGGCCGCAGTTGTCAACGCAGCCGAATGGCTCGCCAAGCGCGGACCATCCATCGTCCTGACGCACCACACGTCCAAGTACGCCGCCGTGGGGGGCCTGAACGACTCTGCCGCCGCCGCGCGTGGCTCCAGCGCCTTCGTCGATAACATCCGCTGGCTCGCCAATCTCTTCGTCATGTCGAAGGATGAGGCCGCGGAATGCGGCATCGGCGATGATATGCGCAAAACCTTCGTACGATTCGAGGTGACCAAGGCCAACCACGCGCCCCCCTCCCCCGCCAAATGGCTGAGGCGTGGTGAAGGCGGCGTCCTTCGGCTCGCTCCGAGCATGGTCAAGCCAGCCGAGGGTAAGAAGCGCTCCAAAAAGGATGCCTCATCGCAGGGGATGCAGTATGGCTTCTAACCTGCCCCAGGTGCGCGTTGACGCACTGCTTGGTGTCACCGACACCTTCCGTGACTGGTCTACGCGCGGCACGCTGGCCGGCTACACCGCCGCCAATGATCCCGCCTCCTCCGCCAGGATATCGGTCGAATGCCCGCATCCGCTGGCATCCTTTGACCAGTCCATGTACTTCGCGGCGATTGCGGCGGTCACCTCGGACCCCGCGGTGACCAGCCGCTTCGTCCCGGACCCGCAGGACGTCGCACTGTGGGACGCTCTGCGGGTTTCGGACCCCGATCTCTCGGGGCCGAGTCTGGCAACCACCTGTTCCTGGAGCGCCCTGGCCCACTTCGCGGGCATGCAGCCCCCCGGCGGAAAGACGTATCTGCTGATGGCCGATGCACTATCCCGGCTGTCATCCGCCAGCTGCACCGTGATCCGCCCGCCCGTCACCTGGTCGGGCCGACTGCTGGCTTGGGCCAGAGTTTCCAAGGGGGTACGTATCGGCCTGCACCCACATGCCGCACGCATTGCCCTTCCCAGCGCGTTCCCTGAGAGGCTTGTCTGGCGGTACGGCGTCGTGTCTTTGGAAGAACGCGCCAGGCTGGGCAACCCAGCGTCCAGGCTCCTCCACTCTTGGCTATCGTGCTATGTGAAAAGGAACGAACCTCGTCCAAGGTCGCTCAAGATCGACACACTAGCCCGACACGTATGGGCGGACACTCTGGACCACCGAGGGCACGCGAAGCGTCTGGTACGGCTCAAGAGGGCACTGGCAGGCATCGGACTGCTACCAGGCTGGCTGATTGTAATCCGGGACGAGCATGTCCATGTGCAAAGGGTTACGCCGCTTCCGCCTGCCGTAGCGGCTCGCATAGCAGCTTGACCCGGGACGCGGACCCGAGGGCCAGATATACGGACTGCAGGAACCAACAACCCCGATAAAACAAGATCAATCAATAAGCTGCCGGCACACCGCCGCTATTCAAATATCTACAAATTTTAAGAGGCATAAACACACGCCGAGGCAAGGGGCGCCGTTTCATACGGCGCCCTTTTACGTGGTCATCATCCAGGATGATTCACGGCTGGCGCTACCAACCGTCGGAGCCGGCCATAAGGAGCCAATCGGTCCTATTGCTGAGGTTTCTCCAAAGCTGCCGTTGGCTGTAAACCCCTCGCGCTTCGCCCGGGCAATCTCGAATCATTCGAATTCAATGAGCGCGAACCGCAATTCCGTTCACCTCGTACCGCGCACCGAACAGTAACCGCTTAACACCGATGAACGCCCGAGCGGGATAGTGCCCGTGGAAATAGGTCCTGTAGACGCCGTTGAAGGCGGCGTAATCACCAAGGTCTGTGCAGAAAACCTGTACTGACACAAGGTCGTCCATCCTCATGCCGGCTTGATGAACGACGCGCCGAACGCGGTCCATCACCACGCGAGCCTCCTGCGCCGGATCAAGTTTGCGCTTGACACTCGGGTCGATGCTCGTGCCAGCGACGTACAGTGTGTCACCGACCAGCACGCCGCTGCTAAACGGCAGATGCTGCTGCTGCGCAACCGGAGAGCCGAGGTATACGCGAGACGGCTGAGTGGCGAATGCAGATACCGAAATTGCGGCAAGGGCGACCAACAGAATGGGACGGTTCATGTGCATCTCCGCGGAAGTTATGCCGTCGGGCAGCAAGCATCTCCCTCAGGGGGATTTATTGCAATGCTTGGGCTTACGCCTCGCTCGGCGGTCACGGCGACAGACAATGAGTCGAAGAATCCGCCAGAGCATCCAGCTAGTCGTTAGCGGCCACTTCCGGCCGTTCGAACCGTCAATTGAACGTCCAAATTCCGGACATTCGAACTTCTCAACCGTCTCGCTGTTCTGGCCAGGCTTCAAGCAGCTGGCTTCATTTACATCTGCCGGAACTTCGATATGTAAGCGCGACCGACTGGAAGCGTCTCCTCGTGATTTCTGAGGTGAATCAGTGTGCGTCCCAGAACATCTCTCTCGAGGCGGTCGATAAAGCGGAGATTGACGATCGTGCTGCGGTGAGTCTGCGCGAATTGCTCCGGATCCAACCGGTGGAGCAGGTCCTTAAGCGACATCCGGATCACGTGTTTGCCTTCCTGTGTGACAACCTCCGTGTACTTGTCGCTCGACTGAAAGTAAAGGATCTCGGTGACGGACAGCACGCGAGTCGTATTGCCGGCGCTCGTGTGGACCCAGGAGAGATGATCAGCATTTGGCCGCTCCAAGCTCTTCAAGAGCTCCGGTAGGTTCGCTCTCGGCATGGGAGTCTGCTGAAGTTTGAGTACGCACTGCGCGAGGCGGGCATTCGATACTGGCTTTACGAGGTAATCAACCGCCGAGGCCTCGAAAGCGGCGACCGCATATTCCTCGAAAGCCGTAATGAATACGATTCGGGTTGCCTCTGCGGCAGCTGCCACTTCGAGGCCGCTGAGGCCAGGCATGCGGATGTCGAGAAAGGCGTACTGGGGTGCGAGCCGCCGCAGCTGCGCGAGTGCCTCCGTGCCATTGTCGACGACTGCAACGATGTCAACGTCATTCCAGCAGCGCCTTAGGCGCCGTGAGAGGTCTTGGGCGAGCTGCGGTTCGTCATCGGCAATGAGGACAGTATTCACGCGAGCCTCAGGATACCGACCTCGGAATGACCAATTTCGCGATGACTCCCTGCGGCACGTTCGCGTAGAGGAGGAGTTTTCCGTTCTCACCATAGAGGCTCTTCAGGCGCGCTCGAATGTTCGCAAGACCCACGCCCTGTGGGGAATCATCGCTGAGCCCGGCGCCGGTGTCCGTCACGGTGAGCTCGAGAGACTCGTTGACCTTGCACGCATGCACATCGATCGTCCCTCCGGATACGGAGGGCTCGATCCCATGGCGAATAGCGTTCTCGACCAGCGGCTGCAGGAGAAGGGGCGGCAGTTGATAAGATCGCAAGTCGGCAGGAGCCGAGACCGTGTATTTCAGTCGGCGCCCAAGACGCACCGTGGCGATCGATAGCAGGGCTTCTGCGAGCTGGAACTCTTCGTCGAGTGAGGAACTTGCCTGGCGTGTTCGGCGCAGACTGGTACGCAGGTACGCATTGAGCTCCTCGAGGACGAGGCTCGCCTTCTCCGGGTTCTCTTCGATCAGACTGTGAATGTTGGCAAGAGTATTGAAAAGGAAGTGCGGCTCGATCTGAGCTTGCAGCAGCGCGAGCCGTGCCGCCGTTTCAGCCTGTAATGCCTCGGCCGCACGACGCCGTTCGCGCTCGAGCGCCTCCTGAACGCCTCTCGAGTGCGAAACGTACAAGAAGAAGGCCGTGATGACGGCTACAGTGACGAGGGTGTCGATGATGGGCTGCCGCATCGCCGCGGGGTTGCGGAGCATCAGCTCCGCTACGTTGGGTGCACCAGCCAGGCTCGCGAGCTTCGATCCGAGGACGAATCCGGCCGGAATCGCCAGCGCGAGTCCCCATACCGGCAGGCGGCCACGGTGCGGGAGCCGCACGATCTGCATGAGCGAGTAGCAGCTGAATCCGATGGAGTAGGAGAGGAGCAACTCGTCCACAATGGAAGTGGAGTGCAAGCGGGCGCTCACCAGCGCGGAGAGGCAGCAAACGGCGATGACGGTCAGGATGATGCGAAGCTCCCCCTGACCCCACGACACCGGCAAGATCGGTGACACCGCGGCGCGAGCTCCTCCGAAGGT
>JASHRH010000267.1 GCA_030037475.1 Acidobacteriaceae bacterium | reverse complement strand
AGACTTGCGGCTCGACTATGCGCAATTCCTCGAGCTCGAAGTGTTCACACGGTTCGGCGGCATGACGGACGTTCGCGTCAAGAAGCAGATCGAGCGCGGCGAATGCATCCGCGCCGCGCTCGCACAACCGCAATACGCGCCCCTCGACCTTGCTTCCGAGGTAGCGCTCATGTTCGCCTTGCAGAATGGCGTGCTCGATGCTCTGCCGCTCGATTCGGTCGCGCAATTTCGCTCTGCGCTGCCCGATTGGCTTGGCGCGCAAGCCGAAGCTATCGCCAAGGGGGTGAATGAAACCGGCACGCTGGATGAACCGTCGCGCACGACCCTGCTCACTACGCTAAAGGAGCTCGCCGCTTCGCTGATGCCGAGAACCCCGCATGGCTGAACGGCTTCCCGATATCACGGCGCGGATCGAGAACGTCAAACAGCTCCGCGCAGTGACTACTGCGATGCGGGGCATCGCGGCGGCGCGCGCACAACAGAGCAAGGGGCTGCTTGCCGGAATCGGCGCTTATGCCGAGGCAATATCGCGGGCGATCGGCCAAACGCTCAATTTTGTGCCGTTTAGCCCTACGGTCGGGTTCGATCGAGCGAGCGGCCGGGCGCTCATCCTTTTCTGCGCGGAACAGGGCTTTGCCGGCGCGCTCAGTGACCGCATCCTCGACGCCGCAGGCCGCGACATCGCCGCATCGCACCTCATGCTCATCGGCACGCGCGGGGCGGGAATTGCAAGAGAGCGCGGCCTCAATCCAGGCTGGATGCTAGCGATGGCAAGCCAGGTCGGCGCCGTCGCTGCCGTCGCAAATCGCGTCGCCGAGGCCCTTTATGCGCTCATCGCAAAGGGAGCGATTGCACGTGCGGAGGTCGTTTTTGCACACTTAGACGCTGCGCACGTAATCGGCGTGGAGCGCAAGGCGCTTTTCCCGCTCGATCTCGAGCGCTTCCGCCAGAAAGAGGCGTCCATTCCGCTGCTGACTACGCTTGAGCTCGAAGTCTTGATCGAGCGATTGGCTGTCGAATATATCTATGCGGTCCTCTGCGAAGCCGCCATGCACGCCTTCGCCGCCGAGAATCAGGCGCGTATGGAGGCCATGGGATCGGTCGCCAACAATATCGATCGGACGCTGTGCGAGTTGCAGCAGCGCGAGAATCAAGTTCGCCAGGAGGAGGTGACCGCTGAGATTGTCGAGCTGGCATCCAGTGTAGAGGCTATCGGAAAGCTTTGAAATGAGCTCGGCGACCTTGAACGCCATCAACCGAATTCTCCACCTGGCTATTGTGCAGGTCGGTGCACCCGGGTCGTGGGAGGGTTGATCCGGCCATTGCAGACAGGATCGCCGTGACGATGCCCGCCGCTGCCTGACTTTCGCCTTGGCCAGCGTGCGCGTCCACATCACCGAAGGCCGCGGCCACGGCGCGGACATCGCCAGCCTGCAACTTACGCTGCACCGACTCCGTATCGCCGGGAGCGATGGGTTCTGTTCATGAGGGTCAACATCAGCCCAACTCCATCGGGCTGAACTGCCTGTTCCAAAGGAGGCTCGATCTTTCGTCGCCGAGGCCCTGTCGCCTGCCTGCCGAGATCATGCCGCAGCTCGGTTTGCTTCCGCGACCCAGTCTTTCGCGGCGGAAAGCTCGCGCAATGCGAAAAACCTGACTTCTCCCGGAAAGAACGGCTTGAACATGCTGACCGAGGCGCGCAGCCACGTATGATCGGTGACTACCGCAATTCGGCTGAAATCGTGCCAATGCTTAATTCCGAAGGCATTGTCGTCCCATAACGCTTCGAGCTCAAAGCCCGCAAACTGTTTGCCAATTACATACAGCAACTTAATGGGACCCTGAGCCATATTGCTTCAGCCCTGGGAACAAGTGTGTCACGATAATCTTCTTGCATTACCTTGCCGACGGTTTCGACTGCCAGCACATCCGATGGCAGACCCTCTATGAATTTGAACATCGTATTCTCCATCTGGCTGCTTGCTGCTCATTCTGAAGAGCGCACATCGTATTGCCTCAAATGCGGAATACTCTCTATGCGTCCTGACTCTGGAGAGCAGCGAGTCGGCGCTCAATGGAGAAAATTCCACATGATCAAGCTCGACATTATTTCTGGGAATGCATTGAGCATCGTCGCCCCCAATAAATTGAAGGCCGATGACTTCGATCAAATTGCGCCGCGGGTCGATGCTATCGTCCGTCAGCATGGCAAGGTTAGGCTGCTCATCGACGCTTCCGGATTCAACGGCTGGGAAAACATCGCGGCCCTTGAGGATCATGCTTCGTTCGTCAAGAATCACCAACAGAAGGTAGAGAGGATAGCCGTGATCGTCGGACACGAGTGGCAGAACTGGCTGATAGGCGCGGTCAAGATGTTCCTTCATCCCGAAGTAAGGACCTACGACAAAAGTCACGAAAACGAGGCATTGCGGTGGATCACCGGATAAGTCTTCGCGTGCCCTAAGGCGGAGCCACCCCGACTACGGCATTATCGGCGCCAGTGTTATCGATGCCCTCGGCCAGGAACCCGATCATCCCAGATCTTCTTCCTCGAGTGTCGGCGTCCGCCGCATCAATTCAGCCCCCGGCAGGATTTCATCCAGCGCTCTGAAAAGAGGCAAAAGATAACAGCGCTATGGCCGAAGAAATCACGCCCGGGTGCGCAGCCAGCGTACGATGAGAACGGCCAGCTAAAGGCCTCTTGCCACGGCGATCTCAGAGCTGTCCCAACGATTCCCGCCGCGCCTTATCTGCCCATGCTCTGCGGGGGGGCGGGTTGAGCCGACGCACTTTCCTGGAGCTCGAGCCAAATGGCATTGAGGATCGAGAACGTGCCCGCAAATCCAACGCCGAGAATCCATGCAAAATACCACATGCGCCCTCTCTTTTTTCAATAGGTGCTGGACGGATTGTTGATGACATAGGCGAGTGTCACGCGGCCACGCAGCACGCGATAGACCCAAGCCGTGTACGCGATAATGATGGGCAGGAATATAATCGTCGCGACAAGCATGATCGTCAGCGTCAATTGGCTCGACGAAGCGTCCCAGACCGTGAGGCTCGACTTCGGATCAAGCGAGGATGGCAGCAGGAACGGAAATACGCTGAGGCCGGCCGTGGCAATCACGCCCGCGACGGTCAACGCGCTGGCGATAAACGCAAGCGCGTTGCTGCGCGCGCCCAAGAGCGCAATGGTCGTGAGTGTCGCTAGCAATACAAGCAACGGTGCCGCGGCGATCCAAGGTTGCGCAAAATAATGGTCAAGCCATGTGCCGTTGCGCGCAACTTCTTTGAGTAACGGATTGGACGGCCCACTCTGTACGACATGGCCGACGATGGAATAGGCGCGAATGCCGATCGAAACCCAAATGCCCGCGGCGGCAAACAGCACCAGCATGATGAGCGCGGACAACCGTGCATAGGAGGCGGCGCGCGAGGCGATCGGCTCGTCGGCCTTGAGCCCCAGGTAGGCGCCGCCATGCGTCACCAACATGCTCACGCTCACGAGCCCG
>JASHRH010000266.1 GCA_030037475.1 Acidobacteriaceae bacterium | reverse complement strand
GCGCATCGCTGAATTGTCTGAGGGCGACGAGGGCACGGCCTCGCAGCGAAATCAGCTCGGCATCCGTGCCGCCCGCTTGATGCTTGTTGAGCTCGTCGAGAGCTGCCTGGGGTTTGCCCTCATCGAGGAGAGCCTCGGCCAGGCCGGGCAACACGGCTGTCCACGGCGCGCCCAGCTGCTGAGCCGTCCGGAAATCGATCACCGACGCTTCGCGCGCATTTGTGTGAAGCTGAGCTTGAGCGAGCTCCAGGCGGAGTCGCGCGTTGTTCGGCTGCCTCGCCACCAGGTTCTCCAGATCGACCGCCGCCGCACGAAAATTCCGCGCAGCGAGATTCTTTTGCGCACGCGCTGCCATTCTCTGCGGATTATTGCCGATTCCGCACGCGGCAAGAGCTCCGCAAGCCGCCAGCGTCCCGAGGAACCGCACGCATTTCGCTGCGCGTCTGTATTTGCCATTCATGGTGCGTCTCTATCCGTTGTTATGCATCGTGCCATGGCCGCGTGCGGTATGCCACGCTCAGGGCTCGTCGAGCAAGGGGAAGCCGACCGCGCTCCAGAAATCCTTCTGTGCCATTCGCTTCTGGGCGCACGGGCGCTCGCACCGGGTTGCGACCGCCACGATGCGAGAGAGGATCGGACCTTTCCAGGAAAGAATGCCGTATGCGAGTTGCGCAGCGATAGGGCTCGTCGTCACTACCCTGTCGACTCGATACCAGTAGCTGATCAGCCAAGTTTCCCCGCCTGGGGATTCCACCCACATGGCCTTCGCGCGTCCGGCTCTTCCATCCCCCGGCCTTTGTCCCAGCCGGCCGTCGCGCACGACCATCCAATTCTCCGGAACCAGCGTATTGGCACTGCTGATCAGCTTTGCGCCTCGCCTCGCTTCTTCATACTGGGCGACGAAGACCTCGACGTCGCCGCTCGGGCCATCGTAATTGGCGCGTAGCTCGGCCGAGGCGCCGGGATACATTGGGCGCCAGTAGTCGTCGGATATCCGTGGACCCTGCCAGGCGCCCGTGCTCTTGGGCCAGCTCAGGCTCGAATCGACGGCCGGATCGAGCGTGGACGCGCCCACCTTCTCGGCATATATGATCCCGATTCCGGGGATACAGAGCACGAGCACAGTGGTGAGCAAAGCGGGCCGCAGGAGGAGCTCTCGGGCGTTCGGCTGGGTGGATCGCTGCAGCTCGGTGTCCGGGGCCGCCTCGCGGGCGGGTGCCAGGCGTGAGCCAATCAGGCAAATGACCACCATGAGGGCCGCGAAGAGGGCCCACCCAAAGCTCAGATGCTCGTGCGCGACCAGATAACTATGCATGTCCGTGAGGTGCCCCGCGTAGATCACCGTGAGCACTCGCAGCCAGTTCGTGATCAACGCGAGGATGGCGGTAAGGCATAGGAATCCGAGCGCTCGCCACGGCCGCATGCCGGTCGTGCCGGCAAATAGACCTGCGATCGTCAGGGCCACGATGAGATAGCGGCGCCCAGCGCATCCCTCGGCAATTTGAAACGTGCCTTCCGGAATGCTCACGAGGACTCCGTCGATGTGCGTGGGCACCCCGAGCCACCCGAGCGCGGTCTCGGAGACCACCACGGCCATGTGCTGCATCCCTGGAACAAAAAACTCCCACAGCGGGATCGCGAAATACAGGCAGGCAATCGGTGCGGCGAGACGAGCGGCAATCGGCAGACCATACGCCGTCCACACCGCGGCCCACAGGGCAATGGGAATCAGCAATTGCTCTCCAATCGCGCTTGCGGCCCGATACGCCACGAGCCATATCGCCAGGCTCGAGAGGAGCAGAACGACGGCGAGACGGCTCATCCGCTCCGCGGGCGGTGGAAGGGAAGCGCTACGAGCGACAATCCAACACGCGATGAAGGGTACGAGCAACATCGAGTACGAGTACTCGGGCATCACATGCCACGTTCTGGCAAGGGGCGGCCACGTCGGCCAGATCGAGCCGGCCGCGACCGCCAGCAGAGCCAGCAGTGCCACGGCGCGTGTGTGCGACGCGCTGATGCGTGTCAGGACTCGTTCCATTTGCGCCCCGTAGAATGAGGTATCGCCACGGCTCGGGCGCCGGGCCATGTTCGGCGTCATCTCGATGCTCGTCGTTCCTTCGCGCGGGGGCCGGGACGGGCACAATAGCTTACTCGCAACGACCCATTACGCTGTGTTTGCCATCACAATCGCTGTCGGGCAGCCCCGATAGCGGCAGTCGTGCATGCGTGCAAAGCGCTTTGAGTTCTGTTTCCACCGATGACTCATACGAGTCTCGACAGAATCCGCCAGGCCTTCGCCGCACGATGGACTTCGATCGACCCCCGAGGCGCGCTGGACTGCCGTGGCCAGAGGCTGCTCGATGGGGTCCGGTCGATGCAAGGCTACCGCACGTCTCGGTCGGGCGGCCCGGTGCCGCGTCCTCGGGCCAGATAATCCACGTACAATCAGATACTTGGGAAAGGGCGGCCTCTCCAGCGGTGCGTTTCCGCTGCGCGGCGACAACATCCGAAAGCGCGATGCTCTATCCATCCCTAGCTTGAACTTGTCCGTATCGCCTGCGAGGTCGGGGCTGGCACGCCGAGGGCGATCCGGCATCCAACGACTCGCCAACCGTGAGCTCCATTGCTGGCGGCGAATTCACGAGCGCGGATTCCCACTCGTGGAGCGCGACGGCCAGCTTTCAACCGGCCTTGACCAATCCGTGGCCATCGACAACCCTGCGACAATGAGCTGCGCATTGCAGGAGCTCACATCTGGCGCCGGACTGCGCTACCCGCCAGCCCCCTCTACGCTTGCCGCTAGTTGCTCCGGCGGGAAACGCTGATCGATTCCATGATATTGTCAACTCACGAAATGTGAGAACCAGCGCAATGCGCTGGTGCGGCCATCTTGGCACCCTGAATTACAGACGGTAAGGCAGAGACTCTCAGAAGCGGTCACCCCTGATTGCAGGGGAATCGATACAGAGCGAAAGCTAACAACTCCAACGCATGGGGATACGCCGGCGATCACTGGCAAGAGCGATGCCGCCTCCGGATTGCGGCGAGAGCTTGGCAGGCGAGCTGTCCGGACGGGCGACGCAGAATGAGGACGAGCAATCAAGACAGAAGACGTT
Organism: Acidobacteriaceae bacterium; assembly: GCA_030037475.1. Classification (GTDB taxonomy): domain Bacteria; phylum Acidobacteriota; class Terriglobia; order Terriglobales; family Acidobacteriaceae; genus Palsa-343. The sequence continues at coordinate 30,176 of JASHRH010000266.1, read as the reverse complement.
TCCGATGGCCGCGGCTCGGCGCGGTGCTGTTCGCGAGCGCCGTTCTCATGACAAGCTGCATGAGTGCCCCCGCAACGCAGCCGGACGCGCAGCGGCACAGCCCGAGCGGAACGCCTGCCTCGTCAGAGGCCTGCCCCAAGTCCGAATACAAGATTGGACCCGGGGACGAGCTCGACATATTCGTGTTCAACGAAAAGGAACTGAGCGGCGACGTGCCGGTGAGGCCGGATGGGTTCATCTCGATGCCCCTGATAGACCGGATGCCCGCGACCGGCAAGACGCCGAGCGAGCTAGCCCGCGCGATCGAGGAGAGGCTCAAGCAGTATTTGCGCTCGCCGAAAGTCAATGTGATCGTCACGCATTTCGTAGGCATGCTGGCCGAGCAGATCCAGATCGTCGGCCAAGGGGTCGAGAAGCCGCTGGCTCTTCCTTACAAGAATGGTACCAAGGTGATGGACGTCGTGATTCAAGCCGGCGCGCTTTCTCCCTACGCCTCGCTAAATCACGCCCGAATTGTCCGCAAGGCAGCGGACGGGAAGTTGACCGAAATCCGCGTCCGGCTCGGCGACCTGCTCAACAAGGGCGATATTAGCCAGAACAAGGATATGTGCCCCGGGGACGTGCTCGTGATACCCGAGTCGATGTTTTGAGCCGGGAGCAGGTGTGAAAGAAACGCTCGCTCAGCTGTTGATGCAGGTCCGTGGATCCTGGCGGTACCGGACGCATGCCCTCGTGGCGGCGTGGGCTTGCGCCTTCATCGGGTGGGGATTTGTCGTGGCGCTTCCCGATGTCTACGAGGCCAGGGCCAGTGTCTACGTGGATACGGACTCCGTCCTCAAGCCGCTGCTCCACGGGTTGGCCGTAAACACGGACATGGAGAGCCGCGTGAGCATGATGGCGCGCGTGATGAAGGGCCGCACGGAGCTGGAGCGGGTGGCGCGCGAGACCGATTTGGCGCAGCGTGCGCACACACCGGAGCAGCAAGAGAAGCTGATCGATTCGCTTTCGCGCGAGATCACGCTCGACGGCAGCGGCAACGTTTATTCGCTCCGTTACTCCGACCGCAGCCCCGCCATGGCCCAGAGTGTCGTGCAGCATCTGTTGGATGCCTTCATGGAGGATACGCTCGGAATCAAGCAAGCGGACAGCGGCTCTGCTCAACAGTTCTTGGTGGCTCAGATTCACGACTACGAGGGTCGACTGCGCGATGCCGAAGGCCGCCTCGCGGACTTCAAGCGGCGCAACGTCGGCCTCATGCCGGGCCAGGAATCCGGCGATTACTTCACCCGCCTGCAGAGTGAGAGCTCGAAACTTGCCGACCTCGAGTCGAAACTTCGCCTCGCCGAGGAACGGCGCACCGAGCTGAGCAAGCAGCTGCAAGGTGAGGAGCCGACGTTCGGACTCTTCGCGTCGGGGTCGGATGCGGAAACTGATGGCGGCTCAATCGACGCCGAAATCGCCAACTATCGGAATGAGCTCGCGCAAATGCTGCTCGAGTACACCGACGAATATCCGCGTGTCATCGCCCTCAAGCAAACGATTGCGCGGCTGGAAGCGCAAAAGGCCGCAGCACTACGCGCACCGAAGCCGAGTTCCTCGCCGGCCACCGGGCCTAAGGATGCCGCGCAGGCGCAGGCATACGCACTGGATTTAAATCCAGTATATCAGAATCTGCGCCTGGAGCTGAGCAGTACGGACGTAGATGTCGCTGAACTTCACGAGCAGATCGCCGAGGAGGAGCGCGTGGTCAGCGATCTGAAATCCAAGGTGAGCACGATTCCGACAGTCGAAGCGCAATTCACGCAGCTAACACGCGACTACGAAGTGACCAAGACTCAGTATCAAGAGTTGTTGCAAAGACTCGACTCCGCAAGGCTCTCCGAGCAGGCCGAAGCGAGCAGCGACCAGGTGAAATTCCGCATCATCGATCCGCCGACGAAGCCGCTGATAGCGACTGGGCCGGATCGGCCTTGGCTCATCACGGGCGTGCTGGCCGCGGCTGTGGCGGTTGGTGTGGCGGTGGCAGTGGTCCTCAATGGGCTGCGGCCGGTGTTTCTCACGCGCGCGATGCTGGCAAGCATGACCGGGCTGCCGGTGCTCGGCTCGATCAGCTTGATCAGGCGGCGTCGCGGGTCGTCGGTGCTGAGCCGAGAGTGGGTTCTGATGGGCGTGGCGGGCTTCGGGCTGTTCGCAGTCTACGGAATGACGATCGCTCTCGCGGATCCCTTGAGCAAGCTGGCCCATGCTCTTTTGGGATGACATCCGATGAGCATCATCGAACGCGCTCTCGGAAAGCAGCGAAGCTCGGAATCCGTGAAAAAGGAGCATGCGCCGGATGGGCAGCAGGCAACACATCGCCGTGATCTCATTGCGTCCGTCGCCGAGTCGTCGAAAGAGCGGCACCTCCCGCGTGCACCGGTTGAGCTCGGGTTGGACACGCTGCGTGCGCAGGGCGTCATTCCACCGGAGGGCGCGAGCGATCGCTTTCAGGAACAGATCCGCCGCATCAAGCGGCCGTTGCTCGAAGCGGCAACGGCCTGGACCGACGGTGTCGAGAGGCCCGGCGCAAATTTGATAATGGTCACGAGCTCGGTTGCCGGGGAGGGCAAGACGTTCGTAGCGCTGAACGTGGCGCTCAGCATCGCCCGCGAGAGGGACCTGTCGGTGCTGTTGGTGGACGCTGACGTCGCTAAACGCCACATGAGCTCCGTATTGAAGATCGAAGGCCAGCGAGGCATCACCGACGCTATAGTGGACGAGAGCGTCGACCCGGAGAACCTCGTGATCGAAACCGAGATTCCGGGCCTCTCGTGCCTGTCCGCCGGCCGGCCCACCACCGTCGCGCCGGAGCTCTTCTCGAGTCATCGAATGGCGAAGCTCGTAAGCGCTCTTGGCCAGGCCGATAGGCAGCGTATCGTCCTGTTCGACACCTCGCCGCTCCTTGCCACCAACGAATCGGTGGTTCTCAGTCGGCTGGTGGAGCAAGTTATCCTGGTCGTCTGCGCGGAATCGACGCAGCAGGGGCTGGTGATGGAGGCGATCGAGTCGCTCGATAAGACGAAGAGCATCCGATGCGTACTCAACCAGACGCGGATTAACGACCTCTCCGAGCATTACTACGCTTATGGCTATTACCCGCATGACCGTCCGACGGACGCTTAGCGCGTGCGGCCTGGTCGCAAATGCGGCGGGCGCGATTCTGTTCGGCGGAATCGCGAGTGGTGCTTCGGCCGCGACCTCCTTCGTGCCCAACATCGGACTGAGCGGAAGCTGGACGAACAACATCGACATGGCGCCCTCTCCCGGTCAGCAGGCGGGCGAAGTCTGGGTCGCAGAGCCTGGGTTCGACTTCGCTCACGACAGTGCGCTGGAGAACGCCACGGTGGATTACACCTTGCACGGGCTCTTCTTCAGCAACGGTCAGCACGATTTCCTTCATTCGGGCAACCTGTTGTCGCAGACGCACGTCTTGCCAGACTGGTTCGAACTGGACATCGCGGGTCTACGCACGCAGGGCGCCGCAAGTGCCGCGTTGCCGGCCAGCACCTTCTATCTGTTCCCGGTCTCAAATTTCGCTGATTACACTACCGGGCTCGTCAAGCCGATCCTGCAGCACAGCTTCAAGTCGGTGGAAGTCGTGGCGAGCTATACGCGCGGCATCACCGAGGAGCGGCAGCTCGGCGTCTCGGATGCGCCGCAATTCAAAGGCAACGAGCAGAATTCAGCGTTCACGGCGAGCTCGGTCGACAACAATGCCAGGGTCACGTGGTCCGCGAGCTATCAGCGCGAGCAGGAGGACTACGAAAGCCCGAATTCAGAGCTCTACCTTTTCGAGCAGGCGACTGGCCAACTGGGCGTGCTTACGACGTCTTCGCTGCGGCTGATTGCGCAGGGCGGAAAGGAAAGCAACCCGCAGCTCAACATCAGCGAAGGGGGCCTCGGGTCTCCGTTCTGGGCTGCCGGGTTTGATTGGGGAGACGGCCCATTGAACGAGCTGAAATTGCTCGCCGGTCACCGGTTCTTTGGGAAGTCCTACGATGCCCTGTGGCGCCGGCAGAGACGGCTGTTGAGTCTCGAGGTAAGCTACCACGAGAAGCCGACCACTCAAGACGAGTCGATGCTCGACCAGCCGCTCTCGATTCCGGTCGTCCCTGTCGTTCCTAACGCCCCGACCTTCACGCAATTGTCGCAGGAGGTCTTTCTCGACAAGTCGCTGACTGGCTCCGTTACGATTACGGGGCGCCTGACGGAGATTGGAGTCGCGATCGAGGACAGCAAGCAGTCGTATTTCGCTTTGGGTGCCCTCGCACCGACCCTGGTATCCCTCGGCTACCAAGACAGCGAGCGTTCGGCGACTCTGTACGTCACCAGGCACCTGGGGCCCTTCATGGACTTGAACATATCTGCGACCGTGAGCAGGCTCGGTCTGATGGACACCACGACGACCGATTCCACGGAGCAGCAGTACTCTACGACACTCACGCGTCACCTCGGAAAGCATTCCTCGATCTATCTTCGGGCCCTTTACCTAAAGGAGCTCGAGCCTTTCTCGTCGGTCACGACGGAGGTCGCAACCCTCGGCTTCAAGATATATTTCGGGAATCCTCCGAATTTGGACGCCTCTTCGGCCGCCACGGGCGATGGGCGGTAGGGACCAAACTCTGGGGGCGGTCGGGCGAGCGAGTCTGGATGCGCAGGAAGCGACAGACCGGTGCAGTCAGACTGTCTCCGGGGACGGCGTTTGCGTCGCGAATTCCCTCGATTCTAGAAATTGCGGACGGTGGAACGACTTCGTTCTGAATCATCCGGACGGGACATTTTTCCATCTGGCCGAATGGCAGAACGTCCTGTCAAAGGCATTCGCACATCGGACCCGGTATCTTTACGCTGAATGTGGCGGCCGTGTCGTGGGTGTCCTTCCGCTCGTGGAAGTAAAGAGCCTGCTGTTTGGGCACGCTCTGATCTCTACGCCGTTCTGCGTCTACGGTGGAATCCTGGCGTCCGACGAATGGGCGCGCCGGACGCTCGAGCGAGCGGCCTGCGATCTCGCTCAGCGTCTCCGTGTGAGCTATCTCGAGATGCGCAACCGAAGACGCCAGCATCCCGGGTGGCAATGCAAGGAGCTCTACGTGACGTTCCGGCGACCGATCGATCCGGACTCCGAGCGGAACATGCTTGCGATACCCCGGAAGCAGCGTGCGATGGTCCGCAAGGGCATTCAGAAGCAGCTTCAGGTGCAGATCGATGCCGACGCCGATCGAATGTATGCAATCTATTCAGAGAGCGTGCGCAACCTCGGAACCCCGGTGTTCTCGCGGCGCTATGTGAGACTCTTGAGGGACACTTTTTCCGATCGGTGTGAAGTGCTCACGGTGCTGCACGATAGGCTGCCCGTTGCAAGCGTGCTCAGCTTTTACTTCCGCGACGAGGTTTTGCCGTATTACGGCGGCAGCACGCCCGCTGCGCGTGGGGTAGCGGCCAACGATTTCATGTATTGGCAGGTCATGGAGCGTGCGCGAGAGCGCGGGGCAAAGATCTTCGACTTTGGTCGCAGCAAGCGCGGCACCGGTTCGTTCGATTTCAAGACCCACTGGGGATTTGATCCGGAGCCTCTTTGCTACGAGTACTTCCTGGTGAAGGCGCGTGAGATTCCGAATGTCAGTCCGACCAATGCGAAATACGCTGGGCTCATCGGGCTATGGCGCCGCCTTCCGGTGCCCGTAACGCGGCTCATCGGACCTCCTATCGCGCGCCACCTCGGCTGAGCCCAATCGAGTCATGGGGGGCACCGACCGAGTCCTCGTTCGCGACCGAATGTCGTGTCTTTGCTCGACGGTCTGGAGTTGGATCTTGTGCACCGCAACTCCGGCGGCTGCGCAGCCCGATGGAATCGCGACGCCGTGAAGGTACTTGTCGTCAGTCACCGGGTGCCGTTTCCGCCCAAGAGCGGCGCAAAGGTTCGACCTTTCCACGTCATTCGGCATCTGAGCGAGCATGGCCATCGGGTATCTGTTGCATCGCTCGCTCGTACGGAGCTCGAGCGCGAAGAAGCCGCAGGTCTGAAGAGGTATTGCGAGCGAGTGGCGATAGAGGTATTGCGCGGTCCCGTCGCGTACGCGCAGATGGCTGCGCGGTTGCCGACACCGGGGCCGTCGAGCTTCGGATACTTTCATTCTGCGCGGCTTGCACGCCTCATTCGATCGGAGCTTGCGACGGGATCGTACGATCTAGTGTTCGCGCATTCGTCTTCCATTGCGCCCTACGTCGCGTCGGAGCGGCGCGCCGTCAAGATCCTGGATTACGTCGATGTCGATTCCCAGAAATGGCGCGAGTACGTTCGGTACAAGCCGTTTCCCGTGTCCGTGGGCTTTTGGCTGGAGGCCGTGAAGCTCGAACGAATCGAAGCGCAGCTCGCGCGCGAGTTCGACCTCTGTACTTGTGCTACGCGCGCGGAACTCGCGTCCTTGCGGGATCTGGGAGTGACAGGTCGGACAGACTGGTTTCCAAACGGTGTCGATAGTGCGTTCTTCAAGCCCAACGCCGTATACGACGCGAATCTGATCGTTTTCGTTGGGCGGATGGATTACTACCCCAACCAGCAGGCGGTGATCGCCTTTTGCCGCGAGGTGCTTCCGCGGTTGCAGGTACGGCGTCCTTCACTGCGCTTTGAGATTGTCGGTGCAGACCCTCCGGCATCGATCCGCCAACTGGAGCGCCTGGCCGGTGTCAGCGTTACGGGCGCCGTGCCGGACGTGAGGCCGTATGTCACGCGAGCCGCGCTCACAGTGGCGCCCCTCACTATTGCGCGTGGAACACAGAATAAGATTCTCGAGTCGATGGCCATGGGTGTGCCGGTGGTCTGTAGCGACAAGGCTGCACGGGGCGTCGAGGCGGTTGCCGGCGACCATTTGCTCACTGCCTCGAGTCCGGAGGAGTACACTGAAGCGGTCGGCAAGGTACTCGACTCGCCGGCGCTTCGGGAGCGTCTTGCCCGCGCGGCGCGGGAGCAGGTGCTCGCACACCACGATTGGGAGAGCTCGATGAAGCGTCTCGATGAACTGATCGGTGAGGTATTCGATAGGCGCAAAGTGACGAGCCTCTCGCAAACCGGCGTGCCTTCGCGGCACTGAGTGGGTCCGACGAAAACGTCAGCGGGTCTCGAACCGTGGACACGCGACCGCTCATTGCGCACATCGTTCTCAGCTTCGATTATGGGGGTCTCGAGAACGGCGTCGCGAACGTGATCAATGGCCTGCCCGAGGCGTCATTCAGGCATGCGGTGGTGGCGTTGACCACGGTGACCGATTTTCGGGGCCGCATCCACAGGCCGGACGTGACGATTCACGAACTGCACAAGAAGCCCGGAAAGGACCCGGGAGCTTACGTACGCTTGTTCTCGCTACTGAGAAAGTTGCAGCCGACGATCGTCCATACGCGGAATCTGAGCACGGTCGATGCCGCTGTGGTCGCGAGACTTGCCGGCGTGCCATCGCGCATTCACGGTGAGCACGGCTGGGACGTGTTCGATCCGGACGGCACGAGTCGCAAATTCCGTGCCCTCCGGCGCGTGGTGAATCCGGTGATCGATCGGTTCGTGGCCGTCTCGCAGGAGCTCGAGCGCTGGCTGGTCTCAACGGTCGGAATCCAGCCCGCCAAAGTGCAGCGTATTTGCAATGGGGTTGACACCGAGCGGTTTCGACCCAGAGAAGGCGCAGAACGCAGTCTTTTGCCAGCCGATCGCTTCCCGCCGCACAGCGTTGTGGTCGGAACGGTGACGCGATTCAGTACAATCAAGGACCCTCTCAACATCGTGCGGGCATTCATCGAAGCTAGGCGTGACTCCGCAGGATCGCGGCTGAGACTCGTGATGGCGGGCGACGGGGAGCTGCGAGCGCAGGCAGAAGCCCAGTTGAAGAATGCCGGCGCCGCCGATGCGGCTTGGCTGACGGGCAGCCGAGACGATGTTCCGACTCTCCTGCGAGACTTGGATGTGTTCGTTCTGGGTTCGCGCCGCGAAGGCATTTCGAACACCATACTCGAGGCGATGTCGGCCGGCTTGCCGGTCATTGCTACGGCGACGGGGGGAAATGGGGAGCTGGTGGAAAGTGGCGTAACCGGCCGTCTGGTGCAGCCTGGCAGCGCGGAGGCGCTCGCCAACGCGTTGCTCGTGTACTCGAACGACGTGGCGTTACGCCGCGCTCACGGGCAGGCGGCACGTCGCCGAGCGGTCGAAGAGTTCTCCCTGCGCCGCATGCTGGGGCATTACGAGGCGCTGTACCGCGCGTGTGCCGGCGGGCGGCGAGGAGCGGCCTGATGTGCGGCCTCGTTGGAATTTGTGATCTCCGCGGCCGGAATGACCTGGATCGGGCGCTGCTGCGCCGCATGAACGATTCGCAGCGGCACCGCGGGCCCGATGGAAGCGGGGAGCATTTTGAGCCGGGCCTTGCCCTCGGCCACCGCCGCCTGTCGATCATCGACCTCGCTACGGGACAGCAGCCACTTTATAACGAGGACCGGTCAGTCGTCGTCGTCTTCAACGGCGAGATCTACAACTATCGGTCGCTGATTCCTCAGTTGCAAGCGTTAGGCCACACGTTCCGCACGCGCAGCGACACAGAAGTCATCGTCCACGCCTGGGAGGCGTGGGGTGAGCGCTGTGTCGAGCGCTTTCGGGGCATGTTTGCGTTCGCGCTTTGGGACGCGAACACTGAAACGCTGTTCTTGGCCCGAGATCGGCTCGGCGTGAAACCGCTATTCTATGCGATGTTGTCCAACGGTCAGGTCGTGTTCGGATCGGAGCTCAAGTCGGTCGGCCTGCATCCGAACGTCGTGCGCGACATCGATCCCGCGGCGGTCGAGGAATATTTCGCGCTGGGTTACGTCGCGGAGCCGCGAACGATATTTACAGGCGTGGCCAAGCTGCCGCCGGGCCATACACTTACGCTGCAGCGTGGTGGGCCTCTCGGGGCGCCTCAGGAGTATTGGGACGCACGGTTCACGCTCGCGGAGCGAATCGCACTGCCCGAGGCGGTCGCGGAACTCGATCGCCGTCTGGAAGAGTCGATCAAGCTGCGAATGATCGCCGACGTTCCCTTGGGAGCCTTCTTGTCGGGAGGAGTAGACTCGAGCACCGTCGTTGCAACCATGGCGCGCGTCAGCGCCGACCCGGTCAACACGTGCTCGATGGCATTCGATGATCCGGCGTTCGATGAGACCCGATTCGCGCAGATGGTGGCTACGCGCTATCGAACTCGTCACTACGTGGAGCGGGTGGCGAGCGATGACTTCGATCTCATCGACGATCTCGCCCGTATTTACGACGAGCCATACGCGGACAGCTCCGCCATTCCGACGTACCGCGTTTGTCAACTCGCTCGACGGCACGTGACGGTTGCTCTGTCCGGCGACGGAGCGGACGAGAACTTCGCAGGCTACCGTCGCTATCGTATGCACTGCGCGGAGGAGCATTGGCGTTCCATTTTGCCCGTGCGGTTGCGCCGGCCGGCGTTCGGGCTTCTGGGCCGAATCTATCCCAAGGCTGATTGGGCGCCGCGAGTGGTGCGGGCAAAGGCTACATTCCAGGCGCTCGCGCGCAGCACGGCAGATGCGTACCTGCACAGCGTATCGATCGTGCGGGAACCGGAGCGAAGCAGGCTGTTCTCGTCGGCGCTTCAATCGTCCCTCGGGGGCTATCGCGTCGCGGAGCTCTTCGAGCGCCATGCGCGGCGCGCGGGCACCGACGATCCGCTCGCGCTCGTACAGTACCTGGATCTGAAGACCTATCTGGTGGGAGACATCAACACCAAGGTGGATCGCGCGAGCATGGCGCATTCACTCGAAGTGCGCGAGCCTTTGATGGATCATTCGCTCGTCGACTGGCTCTGCACCTTGCCGTCAAATCTGAAGATTCGCGGGGGTGAGGGCAAGTTCCTGCTCAAGAAGACGATGGAGCGGTGGTTGCCCTCCGAGGTGCTCTACCGCCGCAAGATGGGCTTCGCCGTGCCGCTCGCGGCGTGGTTCCGCGGGCCCTTGCGTGACCGAGTTCGCATGGCGCTTCTTGGGCCGGTGCTGGCGGACTCGGGCCTGTTCAATCTGCGAGCGCTCGAGCAGATGGTGGACGCCCATCAGTCGGGTCGGCGAGACTTCAGTTCCTGCTTGTGGACTATCCTGATGTTCGAGGCGTTCCTGCGCGGCGTAATGGACGCGCGCGAGTCGCTGCCTGCCCGTGTGGCGAGGTCATACTGAGTGAACCGATGCGGCTAGGGTTAGTAGGCCCGCTGCCCCCTCCGACGGGTGGCATGGCGAATCAGACTCGCCAGATCGGAAGGCTCCTGTCGCAGGAAGGAATCGAGGTATGCCTCGTGCGCACGAACGAGCCGTATCGCCCGGCGTGGATCGGGGGCTTCAGGGGGCTGAGAGCGATCTTCCGGCTGATCCCTTACCGGATAACCCTCGGGAAAATTTTGCGCGAGGTCGACGTGGTGCACGTCATGGCGAATTCGGGCTGGGCCTGGCATCTCTTCGCGGCGCCCGCGATCCGGATGGCGAGGTTGCGCAGAGTGCCGGTCGTCGTGAACTATCGTGGCGGACTCGCGGGAGAGTTCCTGTCGAGGTCCGGCGAGGGGGTGCGAGCGGCGCTTCGCCACTGTGGGCCGCTGGTTGTGCCATCGCGCTTTCTACAGCGGATATTTGCACAATACGACATCAAAGCTCAGATCATTCCGAATATCGTAGATCTGGAGATGTTCAAGCCCCCCGTCGAGCGGCGGTGCGGTGGCGCCCACATCGTGGTGGCGCGGAATCTCGAACGCATATACGGCATCGATACCGCGGTTCGCGCGACGGCAATCCTCAGAGGGCAGTTCCCGGGCCTCACCGTTTCCATTGCGGGAGCTGGACGGGAGCGTCCGATGCTCGAGCGCTTGGCTGTCCAGCTCGGTGTGGCGGAAATCGTCCGGTTTACGGGAAGTTTGGAAATCGAGGCCGTAGCTGCGTTATATCGCGACGCCGACCTCGTGCTCAACCCAAGTCGCGTGGACAACACACCCAATTCGCTGCTCGAGGCCGCAGCCTCGGGTGTCCCGATCGTGAGCACTGACGTGGGGGGCGTGCCGTGCATGGTCGAGCACGGCAAAGAAGCCTGGCTCGTGCCGCACGACCAGCCGGAGCTGATGGCCGAGGGCGTGTCGCGCGTATTGCGCGACACGGGGCTGAGAGACACGCTACGCCTCAACGGCCTTGCGCTCGCAAGATCCTGTAGCTGGAGAGCGGTAGGGCCGCAATGGCTCGAGCTTTATCGGCGGCTCGTCGGGAACCGCGTCTTGCGGTCCCGCGAGCCGGTGCGCGCGGAGGAATAGCGTGTACGCGCGGTTCTGCGGCAACGTCATTTTCCCTCTGCAGGAGAAAGTCAAGGGCCATCGCAGCGTGTCGCTGCGCAAGGAACTAGAGAGGACCCAGTGGCTCGGGATACGCGAGCTCGAGCGTCTGCAGCTCCTTCGACTCAAGAAGTTTCTTCTCGCGGCAGGCGCATACGTTCCGTATTACCGAGCGCTATTTTCCCGCCATCACTTCGATCCGGAAAATCTGTCGTCGCCCGATGAGCTCGAGCGGCTGCCGTTTCTCACGAAGGATTTGATCCGCGAAAACTTGGAAGGGCTCAAATCCGAGCGTGCCGGTCGACTTGTGCGGTCCAACACCGGAGGATCGAGCGGTGAGCCGCTCGTATTCTATATGGGTCGGGATCGCGTGACGCACGACGTTGCGGCCAAGTGGCGCGCTACCCGCTGGTGGGGCGTCGACATCGGCGATCCGGAGATCGTCCTTTGGGGTTCTCCGATCGAGCTGGGCGCGCAGGACCGGCTGAGAGCCTGGCGCGATCGATTGCTTCGTTCACGCTTGCTGCCGGCATTCGAGATGTCGGAAGCGAGGATGGACGAGTACCTGCGGATCATCCGGGATTCCAGGCCAAGAATGATGTTTGGTTATGCATCGGCGATCGCGCGTCTGGCGCGACATGCCCGCGCCGCGGGGGCCGCCCTGACGAGCGTCGGTGTTCGGGTGGTTTTCACGACGGGTGAGACGCTGTATCCGGACCAGCGTCAGATCATCGAGGAGGTCTTTGGCGCGCCGGTGGCGAACGGATACGGCTCCCGCGACGCAGGTTTCATCGCTCACGAATGCGCGTCCGGCTCGCTTCACCAGTCGTTCGAGCACATCCTCGTGGAGCTCGTCGACGAGAGCGGGACCAGGGTGCCGGAAGGATCGATGGGCGAGGTCGTCGTGACGCATCTGGCTACCGCAGACTTCCCGCTTATCCGTTATCGCACGGGCGATATAGCGGCTCGAGGCACGCAGCAGTGCTCCTGCGGCAGGGGACTGCCTGTCTGGCGGAGCGTATATGGTCGCTCGACGGACTTCATCCACACGCGCTCGGGAAACGCCATGCACGCGCTGGCGATGATCTACGACGTACGCGATCGCCCCGGCGTTCGTGCCTTCAAGTTCATTCAGGCGGAGGATCTCGCGATCGAGCTTCAGCTCGTTGCCGGCGCGGAGCTCACGGAATCCGGCGAGCGGGAGCTCCTGGCCGCTCTCGCGCGCCGACTCGGCGCAGATACGCCGCTCACGATCACGCGTGTGGAGCGGATACTTCCGGAGAAATCCGGCAAACACCGCTACGTCGTCAGCCGCGCGTCCGCGGGCCGGCCGTCGAGCGACAGCCGCGCCTAGTTGCGCCGCCGGTAGCTTGCGGCGATCTGCAAGCCGTAGCGCAGCGGCGTTCCTCCCCACGGGGCGATGCGGGGGATCTGGAACATGTCGCTGCTGCGGTCCGCAGTACCCCAGACCGTCGAGAACGCCGCTTCAAAGCCGGCCTCCATGGCGATGGCGACGTGTCTGCCGTCGTAGTCGGACGCTGGCTTGCCGTTCGGGTACGCGAACAGGCTGACTCGGGCCCCGATGATGGCCTCGAGCTCGTGCTTGCCGGCCGTGATCTCGTGGCGAGCCGCCTCGGCGCCCAAGCCGACCAGGATGGGATGGCTCACGGTGTGGGCACCCACCTCGATGCCGGCTCGGTGGAGCCGGCGCACCTGGTCGTGCGTCATCATGAGCGCGCTCGCGCCACGCAAGCCGGCTCGCGCCGCGATACCGCCAGTCAGCTGCGAGCGGGCGGAAGGCTCGATGTGCTTGATCTTCCGGATGATGTCATTTATGGCGTGGATCCTCGCCTCGTCGTCCGGCAGCAGATACGCGCCAAGCCCGAAATCGGCCAAGTCGAACGTGCCGGGCGCGATACGCACCGCCTCGATAATCGTGTCGTTGAACATCCGGCCGCCCTCGAGAAAGCCGGAGGCGACAAACACGGTCGCTCGAATTCCCTTCGCCGCGAGGATGGGCAGGGCAACGGTGCAGTTGTTCGCATAACCGTCATCGAAGGTGACGCAGACGGCGCGAGGGGGCAACGACCCGTCACGCAACCGCCTCACGGCGTCGGTCAGATCGAGTACGTTGAAGTGAGAAGCGACGGTGTCCATCAGGACGGAAAATGTCGATGCGTCGGGCTCGCTCGGGAGCAGTGGATCCGGCTCGGGCAAGACGCGATGAAACATGAGCACGGCCAGGGCCGCATTCTTGCCCCCTCGATTGGCCATCGATGTGCCGAGGCGGATCAGTGCGGAGTCGAGGGGAGAGGGTCTCTTCATTGCGAGCCGCGGTCACGCTGCAACGCCGTGCTCTCTCAGCCACTGCTCGAGCATCGCGGCTACCCAGACGAACACGCCGTAGTAGCTGGCATCCTCCCGGTCGTGAAGATGCAGGAGTCGCTCGAGGAACTCGGGTCGGATCATGCGCCGCTTTCGCAGATCCGACAGATTGTCGAAAATCAACGCTCGCAGTGGCGGCGATTCCCGCAACCACAGGCCGAACGGCAGCCCGAAGCCATGTTTCTTCTTGTGGATGACGGCGTCCGGAAGAAATCCGCGCATGGCCCGCTTATAGAAGTCCCGCAGCCTGCGGCGCGGCATCATCATTCGGGGCGGCACACCGGTCGACAGGTCGACGACGCCGACATCCAGCATCGGATAGGAGACGCGGATGCCGGCCAAGGCGCACATGGCTCCGACCTTCCGGAGGTCATTGTCGGCCAAGGTGTACTGCCAGTCGTAATACAGCATTCGGTGCAGATAGGCTCCGCTCGGGGTCGAGTTCCACAGGTCTCGCATTTGAATGAAGGGCGCTTCGGGATCTATCGCGGCAAGGAAGTCCGGGCAAAGAATCTCGTCTATTCGCAGGCGGCGCAGTAAATTCCACCTTTCGAGCCGCTCCGGCAAGGGAGTATTGGATTGCTCGATATAGCTCCTTATGCGCCGGCTCAGCGGCGAGAGCCTGGCGTGCGGACGAGAGACAAAGGGTTCCAGGATGCCATGGCGCAGAAATTGCGGAACCCGACGGTACAGCTCGAATATGCGCTGATCGGCGTAGCGGGAATTGCCTGCGAAAAGCTCGTCGCCGCCGTCGCCGGCGAGCAAATGATGAACGCCGTGGTCACGCGCCAGCCGCGCGCAGTAATACGTCGGCAGCGCCGAAGAGTTTCCGAACGGCTCATCGTATGCGCGAGCTATCAGAGGAAATGAGTCGACGATGTCGGAGCCGCGGATCACGTATTCGGTGCCGTCGCAGCCAAAGTGCGCGTTGACGATGCGAGCGTACGGCAGCTCGTCATACTGCGGGTAGCCAAAACCTATGGAGAACGTCTGGGCGGCCGCGCCGCGCGTGACGCTCAGCATCCCGGCTACCGTCGAGCTGTCCAGGCCGCCGCTCAGAAACGCGCCAATGCTCTTGGAGGCGTCCGACTGACTTCGCACAGCGTCGCGCAAAGACCGATGGAGTTGATTTTTCAGAGTCTTGAACGATGCCCGGTTCCCCCTCTCGAATTGCGGCGCCCAGTAGCGTTCGACTCTGACGGTGCCGTTCTCGTAAAGCGCATAACACGCCGCCTGGAGTTTCTGGACGCCCAGGAATGAGGTGCCGGGAGCCGGCACCATGTGATGGAGTAGATAATTGAAGAGCCCTTGGTGGTCGAGCGATGCGTCCACGTTGGGCGCCGCGGCGACATCGATCACGGATGTCGAAAATACGATTCCATTGGGCCGGACGGCGTATGCGAGCCGCTCGATGCCCATCCGGTCTATCGCGATCAGGACGCGTCGCACGCTCCCATCGACTATCGCGAGCGCGAAGGGTCCCGTCAGGGCACGTAGAACGGCGATGCCGTTGCGACGATAGTCAGCGAGGATCGCAGCGGCAGGCTGGAAAGCCTGGCCCGCGTCGCCTTGGTGCGTACGAGCGAGCGCCGGGCGTCCGTCCAAAACGACGGTCACCGGGCCGTCATTCGCCAAGGTCGGTCCCCAGCAGCCGTGCGTTGCGTCTCGGGCGCAATGCGAGAGGCAGGAGGATTCGCCGCGCTTTGCCGCGACCCGGTCACCGTATGCGCAAAGTGCGTCGAGACCCGTCGGCCCGCCAAAGTCTCCCAAGTATCCGAAGATCGCCATGGCTGTCGCGGACGACTCACGTGCCCAAAATCACGGAAAAAACCCAGGCGATTACAGCGCAGTTTCGGGTATAGTTCATGTGGTTCGGAGCGGATTGTGAAGGCTTGGGCAATTTCCGTAGGACGGGCGCGGGCCCCTGCGAAGCCCGTAGTATGATTTCCCGCGTATTGTGCCACTTCGGTTATGGACGCACTAACACAGGTCAAGAATATCCTGCGGGACACCTTGAATTTAGGTGCTCGCGCCGATCAGCTCACCGCGGACAGTCCGCTTCTCGGTAGTGTTCCGGAGCTCGACTCCATGGCCGTCGTGCAGGTCATCACGGCCCTCGAGGACCGATGCGGCATTACGGTCGACGATGATGAGCTCACAGCGGATGTGTTCACGACCGTGGGTACGCTCGCGCGATTCGTGTCCCAAAAGACCGAGATGTGATCAGCAGCACAGTTTCGGGCCATTTCATCGACGGACGGCAGGGGAAGCTCTTCCTGTTGGTCAGGCAGCCGGAACATCCGACAGGGTGTGTCTTGTTCGTACCACCGTTCGCAGAAGAAATGAACAAGTGCCGGCGAATGATCAGCGAAACGGCCATGGAGCTGTCTTCGGCGGGTCATGCCGTGCTCGTCCCCGATCTCTACGGCACGGGAGACAGCGAGGGGGAGTTTCACCATGCCCGCTGGTCGTGCTGGGAGGAGAACTTGGCCGACGTTTGCGCCTGGAGTAGCGCCAATCGTATCCCCGTCACGTCCATCATCGCCGTTCGGCTGGGTGCGGCATTGGCGTTGACTGCGGCTGCTCGGGGGGTCGTCGCGAGCGTACGCAGTGCCGTCTTCTGGGAGCCGGTGTTCGACGGCCGCAGGCATTTGACGCAGTTCCTACGACTGCGCACGGCCGCCAAGCTGATCGGGGACGATCGGAAAGAGACTGTCGACGAGCTGCGCTCCAAGCTGTCGAGTGGCATGACTCTCGAGGTCGCCGGCTATCGCATTGGCAGTGACCTCGCCGCCGATCTGGACGGATTGACGCCTCCGCTGCACGCCACTGAGGGATTCGGATCGTTGTACTGGATGGAGGTCGTTCCCGACGGCGGTGGCGCGGTGTCCTCTGCGGCCGCCAGGCTCCGAGAACAGATGGAGAGAACCGGACGAAAGATCGCCTTCCAGGCATTCGCGGGAGAGCCGTTTTGGGCGACTGTCGAGGTTGCACGAGTCCGCGAGATGATCCATGCCTCCGTTCGGGCCCTGTCCAACGGACGGGTGAACTGATTGGGTTTGGGCATGCGCTTCAGCGATGAGTCGGCGATTGTCTTTCAGTGTCAGGGGCAGTCTCTCGTCGGGATACTGCACCAGCCCCGGCGGGCGGCGAGTGCGCTCGGCGTGGTGATCGTCGTTGGAGGCCCGCAATATCGAGTAGGCAGCCACCGACAATTCGTGAGCATGGCGCGTCTCCTGGCAGACGCCGGTTACCCAGTGCTGCGATTTGACTATCGTGGCATGGGCGACAGTTCGGGCGCCGAGACGACATTCGAGTCGATAGACGATGACATCCGTGCGGCAATCGACGCCTTTCATAAAAAGCAGTCCACGATGCGCTGGGTCGTCCTGCTGGGCCTATGTGACGGCGCTTCGGCTGCACTGATGTACTCCAACAAGGACGTGCGCCTCGCCGGCCTGATCTTGATGAATCCATGGGTCAGAACCGAGGCCGGCGCAGCGCGCGCCGTCGTGCGTCATTACTATGCCGGTCGATTGTGGCGGCGTTCGCTGTGGCTCAAGGTATTCTCCGGCAAGCTCGAGTTGCGCACCGCCATCGCGGATCTTCTTCGATCCTTGCACCGATCTATGCGAGCGGGTAAGCGTCACGCAGCCGAGCCACAGCCGGATTTTTTGCGCCGCATGGAGCAGGGCATCGCAGCCTTCGGAAAACCCGTCCTGCTGCTGCTCAGCGGGCGGGACCTTACCGCTAGAGAATTTCGGGACCTCTGCGGCAGATCGCCCCCGTGGAAGCGCTGGCTTTCGTCCCGACACGTGACGGAGAGTCACCTGAGCGACGCCGACCATACCTTCTCGTCCGACCGGTCGCTTGCGGCGGCGTCAATGAACATGTTGCAGTGGCTGAACACCGTGACCGCAGAGGTCGCGCGCGCTCCCCGACGCGAGGGCGTCGCGTGAGCGCACCGGCACACGCATGCCGGCAGCGGCCCATCTTCGGCTCGAGACGGCGTGGAAGGCAATGACAAACTCGCGGAGCGTGCTTCTCATTGCATTTCATTTTCCGCCTATCCGGGGCAGCAGCGGCGTACAGCGGACGCTGAGATTCGCCCAGCATCTGCCGAAATATGGGTGGCGGCCCGTCGTGCTCACGATCTGCACGAGAGCGTACAAGGCTGTTTCGGGAGATTCCGGCAATGAGCTGCCTCGGGACGTCGAGGTGTACCGCGCGTTCGGCTTGGACGCGGCGGCTACGCTCAGCATCTTCGGGCGCTATCCCCGCGCTTTTGCATTACCGGACCGCTGGGCAAGCTGGAGACTGTGGGGGGTACGCAAGGCGCTACGGATCGTGCGTAACGCCCACATCGATGTGATCTGGTCGACCTTTCCGATTGCGACTGCGCACCGCATAGGGCTCGAGGTCGCACGCCAAACCGGATTGCCGTGGGTCGCGGAATTTCGCGATCCAATGTGGCAGGGAGACTATCCGCCCGATCGGCGTGTCAACCGTGCTTGGCGCGAGCTCGAGGTCGAGATCTTCGATCGCGCCGACAAGGTCGTCGTTGCGACACCGGGAGCGCTATCGATGTATGCGGAGCGCTTTCCTCAATACGGTAGGTCTCGCATCGTGCTGATCGAAAATGGATACGATGAAGAGTCGTTCGAGCGTGCCGCGGGAGCGGGGGTGGCACGCTCGCAAGAAGAGCGTGCGCAGGCCCTGGTTCTGGTCCATAGCGGCCTCATCGATCCGAGCGAGCGCGATCCGACTCACCTGTTTCGGGCGTTGGCCTCACTCAAGCATCAGGCACGCATCTCTGGCGAGCAGCTGCAGGTGATACTGCGCGCATGCGGCAACGAAGCGCTGTATGCTGCGGACATCCAGTCCCTCGGCATCGGGGACATCGTCAAGCTGGAGGGAGCCGTCGGCTACCTGCCCGCTCTTCGAGAGATGCTCGCCGCGGACGGGCTGCTCGTCCTGCAGGGGGCGAGCTGCAATGCCCAAGTGCCGGCCAAGCTGTACGAATATCTCAGGGCCGGCCGACCCATCCTGGCGCTGACCGATGCATCAGGCGACACGGCGCGAACCCTGGAAGCCGCCGGAGCGGGCACCATCGTGCCGCTCGACTCGGCGTCCGAGATCGAGGCTGCTCTGCCACGGTTTCTCGAGGAGATCCGAACGAACGCTTGGCGCCGAGCAACGTCGTCGACGATTGCCACGTACTCGCGCGAAGCGCAGGCGGGTCGGCTCGCGCAACTGCTGGATCAGAGCGCGGCGCCCGCAGCGTGGAATGGTGCGTGAGACCTCGATGCACCGCACGTCACGCTCATGGCAGCTCCGGTGACTGCACGCAAGACAGCTTCGGGAGGGGGCGTGCCGCCTCGAGAAGGCCCACCGCTCTCCACCCGTTCCTCTTGGTGGAGACGCATCGTCAGCCCGATCGGAGAATTCGGGGCGATCCTCGGCTCCATATATGTTGTCGGTCGCGTGCTTGCGCGCATCTCGTCCCATTTGAGCATACTTATATACGAGCTGGTGGTGCAGCCCATCCCGCAGACACCGATTCTTCCGCAGAGGCTGGCTCGCAATCTCACCGCTCGCGAGCTGCAGCCCGGCGACCCGGATCTCGGCGTTGTCCTCGCGCCGTCGCGCGTACAGCAGATGAGGTTCGCGCAGCGAGCGATCTGCTTGGCGACCTATTCGAAGAGCGACATCATCGGCTATATTTGGCTGTGTTTCGGCTCGTACGAAGAGGACGAGGCTCGTTGTACGTTCGTCGTCAGTCCGTCGGAAACGGCGGTATTCGACTTCGATTTGGTCGTTCTTCCGCAATACCGGATGGGCCTCGGCTTTGCGGGGCTCTGGCACTGCACGAGCGAGTACCTGTCTCGTCGTGGCATCAGGTGTACGTTCAGCCGAATTACGCGATTCAACGTCGCGTCGCGCCGCGCGCACGCACACTTGGGATGCAAGAAGGTCGGCGACCTCGTGGTCCTCAAACTCTGGTCCGTCGAAATTCTCGTATCGACGGTTGCGCCGTACTTCCACGTGTCGGTCGGGAAGAAGGGCCGAGCGCGGGTCAGATTGTACGCGGATACGCCCCCCGCTTGATGCGCGGCATCGATTTCGGGCTCGCGAACCTCAATGCGTGCGCATGAAGAATGTCGGCGACGCCCACGTCGGCTGGATTACGACTCCTCCCAGTTGCGACACGTACTGGAATTTACCCCACGGACCGGTTGCGCTGGTCGACTGGGTATTCGGGAGAGACGCTCCCGCCGTCGTGAGTCGCGTGACCTCATGGGTGGACGGGACGAAGGAATAAATGTAGCCGTCGCCCGTCAAGACGAATACCAGGTCCGCCACCGGATCGTACGCAACGCCGCTGAAGTTCGCGTTGATTCCGTCTATCGAGGTCGCATTGGCGCCCACGAGGGAGATCAGACTGTCGTTGTTTGTCGAAATGTCCCACATATAGGCCTGGCCAGCGCCAACGGAGCCGCCGCCGTAGCTGCCGCCGAAGGACCAGACCGCATGGCGCGCGGAGTCGTAGCACGATCCGGAGGATTGGAGAGAATAGGAAGAATTCGCGATGGGTACGGACCACGAATTGGCCGCGCGATTCCACAGGAATCTCTTCCAGGAGTTGATCAAGTAGACGTTTCCGCTCGTGTCCTTGCATTGCCCATTTGCATACGTGCACCCGACAGGCGCGGGCCAGATGGTATTGTTTTGGTTCTGTTCCCAGCTCGACGCGCCCCAGCGGATCCCGTCGATCCCCCCGACAAAGTTCGGTACTCCGAAACGCCCCCGGGTGAACCTCATGAAGATGTCGTCCTGATCGTCGTACGCGAGGCAGTAATACGAATGGATCGATGCCGGGGATTGGGGAGAGTCGTTGTAATAGTATTGATTTTCCACGATGTCCGCATTTGGCGTCGGGCCCCAGATACGCTGCCATTGAGGGTTGTCCAGAGAGAGCTGCAATGCGTAGATCTCGTTGCCCGCGTAGTCCCCGTGGCCCCCGCCATGCAGAATGTAATAGCTGCCATTCTGACGCAACGCGCCGGCACCCCAAGCGTCCGTCACGGACTTCACGCCGGTTATGCCGGGTGGCACAGGATTCGGCAACACGCCGGACGTACTGAGAGAAGGCAACGTTACCCATTGGAATACCGAAGCACTCTTGAACCATGCGGGCATCGTTCCGGTTGGGGCCGGGCAAGGGGTGGCAACCGCGATGCCGCCCGTGACAGTGACCGGCGACGGTGGGCACGGCAGCGATGCGGCGATTCCCACCAGGGGCGCCGATGCGCCGAGGGTCCCGAGGCTGCCGGCCAAGAATTCTCGACGCTTCATGTGATTTGCCCTCCGCGACGGATTGCCAGCACGCTTCACACCTGCAATGCAATTGAAGAAAGCTGAAATTGTCGTTGCCTCGCGACGCCCCCGGATGGAGCCGGATCGAGGATTTCGCCGCCGCGGCCGTCGAGCCGCTCATTGCCGACGACCAAAATCCATGCGCGCTTCTCTGAATCGGTCAGAAGGTTACCGGTCCTGCGCGGTAGTATCCAGACGGGACGGCCACAGGCCCACCTCGGCAAGGTAGCACAGCACTCTGGGCGATGGGTCTCGGCGCGGCCCGAGCAACTGAAATTGTGATTCACGGCACATCGTGGGCTGTCGGTCGAAGAGTGCAGTCGATCGGATTGGATTGCAACAATCGTGATGCCGTACACAGCATTATGTTCTCTCGCTCTGTACACAGCCACTCGTGTGTGAGGATCGACGCGGGTTTGACGGGTGAGACTGTCGCAGGCTGATGCCGTTTGGATACAGGTTGCAAGGGTTGGATCCATCGGTATAAATGCTGCTGTCGTCGGCTCGGTCTTGAGGTGTGCTCCGCGTGTCTATGCCCTACACCGATCACTGGGCGATACCACGATGTGAGGCGGGAGAAGTGCGGTGAGTGATGTGCGATCGAAGGATCTTACCAGGCGGCAGTTTCTGATCAGCGCTGCTGGCGTGGCTGGTGGGGCGGCAAGCGCAGTCGCTTTCGGGTCGTCGCCCTGCCCTCCATCGGTGGTGAGCGCTGTGGGAGGTACGTCGGCGTCCGCCTCGTGCGGCACGGTGAGTGTGGGTCTGCCCACGTTGGGACTGACGAGTGCGGCCAGCTCGGGAACCCACGGATGGACTTTTGGGCACGCCTTCCGGCAGGGCGATGTGCCTAGCGGGCAGTACATCACGACGAGCTCCACGAGCTCGCAGGCGACGATCCTCAATAGGTGGCCCGATGGGAGCGCGAAATTTGCGGTACTGAGCGGAATTGCGTCGTTTACGCAGAACGCGCTACAGACGATAACGCTCGCTACGACTTCTTCGGCGCCCTCGGAATCGACCGTCGCCGAGCCGAAGAGCCTGAATGTGACTGCGACGTTCACGGGAGCCGTAACGGGAACGTACGCATTGCAGTCCTGTCTCGGAGTCGATCTTTCCAATTGGAACAAAGGGTCCGCAGGGCGCGTCAGGCAGATACTGGGTCCGGTGATGTCGGAATTTCACTATTACTGTCCGACGACCGACGCGCACGTCGCAATGTGGTTCTTCGTTCGGGCGTATTCCAATGGCACGACAGAAATCGAGACGGTCGTCGAGAACGGATGGATGAACGTCCCAGCACCCGGAGAGCGCGACTATACGATCGCCCTGAACGTAGGTGGTTCGACGACGTTCTCCGCGAGCCTCGCTCACTATTCCCATACGCGTTGGTCGCGAGTGGATTGGATTGGTACAAACCCACAAATTACACCCACCCACGATGCGGCGTACCTGCGGGCCACTCGAATGGTCCCCAACTATGGCTATACGAATCCGTCGTCGGCCGCCTTTGCGAGTCTGGCGTCCGCGTTGAATCCCGTGCCCTTTGCGCTCGGAAACTGGACGGCCAGAATGGGCAATGCTGGTTACCAACCGTCGATCGGCGTTCTTCCTCAATGGGAGGCGCTCTACTGCACTACGGCGGATTCGCGCGCCTACGCGGCGACCATCAGCAACAATCGTGGGTCGGGTAGATGGCCCATACACTACCGTGACGAGAATACGGGACGCGTTTGCAATTATTTGAGCTATCCTCAGACGACCCTGACAAGCGGCTGGGGGACGGCGCCTCCCACCCCGTCGGGGGGCACCAACGGTCCGTGGGATATTGCGCATCATCCATCGAATGGATATCTCGCGCATCTGATCGAGGGTCGGTGGACGCAGCTCGAGTCCCTGCAATTCGCCGCAATGGACGACATTCTGGAGTCGAACCCGCCTACCCGGCAGGGAGGCGGGGTACTCGCATGCATTAATGCGCCTCTGACAACTCGCGGCACGGCTTGGTGTTGGCGCACCATGGGCCAGACGGCGGCAATTACCCCTACCGGAATCAACGGGGCGGCGCTACCGACGGCTGACGCGGAGCTTCAGGCGGCATTCGTACAGAGTATCCATGACACGGCGCAGTGGAACAATCAGCGCTACGTCCTGGGGACGATCGACAACGGCACGTTCAAGAACTCGATCGGATGGCTCGGGCAGTATGATGGGTATACCGCCGCGAATTATCCGACCAACGAATGGTGGGGCGGCGCCTGGATGGTCGCTTTCCAGGGCATGGCGCTCGGCCACATCGCAGATCTCGGTATTGAGGGCTTGTCAAATCAGTCGGATCTCGAGTCGATTCGGAACTTCGTCTATCAGGATACGCTTCTGACGATCGGAAATAACTCGACTTGGAACTTTCGTCGTGCCTGCACCTATGCGCGCCCTTACCTGATGAATTCGAGCACTCCCGCGGCGCCGGTCTTCATGACGATCCCCCAGGCGTATGCTTCCTACGTGTCAAGTGACGGACTCTCCACGTCCATCACTGCGAATCCGGGCGATACGCTTCTGCAGCACGATTCGGATACCGCCACGAGCGCAGGCGACACCTCCAATCCGGGCAGTGGATACTGGGCGCTCCACATCTCGATCATCGCGCAAGCCATCGACGCCGGAATCTCGGGCGCCGTCGCCGCATACGCACTGATACAGGCAGCGCCGAATTACACGCCGCAGGCGGATGGGGCCAGCAACACTCCACAGTTCGCGTTCGTGCCGCGGACTTGACGGGGTCCGTAGAGAAGCGTTCTATCAGCGCCAGGTCAGAGCGCGCGGTCGGACCGGGCCGTAAGCGTTGGGTGCGGAGAGCGTCGAGGCCACCGGCGGCTCTGTGATCGCTGCTCTTCGGGCGTTTGCGGCATCCCTCGAGACGAGTCGAGCGTGAGTGATCAAGAGGCCGACAAACCAAACGCGAGCCTCTAAGCGCGTGTACTCGACGAAAAGGTCGGCCACCGTGATGGCGACCATTACTGCCGCGAGGCCTGGCAGAACGATGGCGGGGAAATCCCTACGACGTCGCAGGGCTTTGGTGGCGCGGCGCAGTGCGACATAGGTCCAAAGGAGCAGGGCGAGATATAGGATCCCGCCAGGGATCCCCTGGTCGACCAGCATGCTCATGAATGTGTTGTGGGATGCCCGCTGTCCGCCGGGTCCGCCGGAAAGATATTGCTCAGGGACAAATTGCGGGCTGAGCACGGTCGTACACATGGCGCCGCATCCGAGGGGATGTTCCTCGAAAATTCGCCATTGCGCGTAGAGGATGTCCAGCCGACCTCCTCCGGTATCGATGCCCGGGAGGTCGGCACCTTCGTATTTGATCGTCTGCATCCGGTTCCAGTAGCCGGTCGTGGTGAGCGACAGGAAAAGCACGACCGCGGCAGCGGACAGGAAGCCGACGCGCCAACGCAACGACCTCGGAGCAAATATGTTGAAGGTGAACAGGGATGCGAGCGCAGCCAGAAAGCCGCTACGACTTATCGTGGTCACTATACCGTTGGCGATAATTGCGATTGGGGGGAGGAGTATCGTCCTTGTGCGCCAGCGGCCGCCTAGAAAGAGTGTGGCCGCGATAACCAATCCGATGACCAGTTCGAGGGCGCCAGCATTCGCCTCGCCGAAGCTTCCGCCACCGAAACCTTGAAACCGGCCGCCGCTGTATTCCGTGTAGGAGAGCCATCCCAGATAAAAGGACCCTACGACGTTGAGCCATAGAAAGAGCCGAAAGTGGCTCCAGGAATCGATGCATCCAGAGATCATGATGGTGACGATCAGGAACTTGACCCAGATCGTGAGCAGCTCTCGATGGGCGACCGGATCGAGCGCCCACGAACTTTGGATTGCCACCCATCCGACGTAGGCTACGAATCCCCAGAACGGACCGCTGTGAAGTGCGGACAGTGCTGCCGTGCGTTTCCCGTGGAGGAACATCGCAACGAGTGTCACGATGGCCGGCAGGAATTCCCACCGAACTTCTTGTATGGCGCCCTGGCCCCACCACTGGCCTGCAGGATCGAAGTAGAGCGTTGCGACATACGCTCCGAGGCCGTAGATCGGGTGGCGAACGAGCGCCAGAACGCATGCGGTCGCGAATGCGACCAGAAAGACGATTGCGGTCAGCGACACGAGTGAGACAGCCGCGATTTATCTGTCGGGCACATGATGCACTCGGGCGTCGGATTCGGCCGCCGCGATTCTGTTGCGGAGCCCCGGCAATGGAAAGCCCGCGGCGTATGCAATGTTCGCCAATTGCTTTGCACGCTTTACGTCGCCCAGGTCGAGGAAGAACAGACCAGCGTTATAGTTGATCTCCGCCGATCCGGGAGCAATGCGAAGAGCGGCCTCGTACTGCTGCTTCGCTTGCGCGTTTCGATGGAGCTTGTAGAGGAAATCTGCGTATATCTCGTGCACCGTCGGGTCGTCGGGCGTAAAGGCGAGCGCGCGCAGAAAGTAGCATTCGGCGTTCGGGATCCGCGCGGTCGGTGGGAATCGCCCGCCCTGCAACGCGTAGCGAGCCATGGCTGCAAGCGCCCGTGGGTGATTTGGGATCGCACGGAGGGTGTAATCGAGATCGCCGAGCACCGATCCCGTGGAGCCGTGTATCAAGAATTCGACTTGAGGCGTGAAGTGAAATTTCTCGACAAGAGGGATGTCGTGTTGATGCGCTGCTGCGTTGCGATAGTCGAATGGACCGTACGCATTTGCCAGCGACCCGCATCCAGGAACGTCCTGAGCGTGGGCATAACCGACGAGCTGGACAAAAAACAGAAGTGTACCGGCGAGTGATCTGATGGCGAACGAAGCTTTCTTCATACGGGAGAACACTTTACGTACTCGGATCCGGGCAGGTGCGCATTCCACGTGTGCTCGCGTCGGTGTGTGCTCGCGCCCGCTCGAGCCTGTCTCGGCGGCTGCGTCATCGGCGCGACACCTGGTGGTTTGTAGCGTATCGGGGAAAATCGCGCAACCGTGCGCGTCACAAAATTCGAGGCCGGGCACCGCCGACGGCCGTCGGCTCCCTCGCGAAGCATGGTGACTAAACGACGAGTTCGACCGGAGCGGGGTGCCCGAGAAATTCGATAGGACTCGCCGTCAGGCCGTACGCACCGCTTTGCAGGACGACCACCAGATCTCCTTCATGGGCCACTGAGAGCTCCATGCGGTCTGCCAATACGTCGAGTGGTGTACACAGCGGCCCCACGACCGAAGCGGTTTCGCGCTGCGCTTCGCGGACGTGGTTCCCAATCAGAACGGGATAGTTCTTGCGAACGACCTGGCCAAAATTTCCGGAAGCCGCCAAATGCTGATGGAGACCGCCGTCGGTGACGAGAAACGTGTGGCCCCGAGAGATTTTGCGATCAATCACCCTGCAAACGTACAGTCCGGACTCGCCTACCAGGTAACGCCCGAGCTCCAGGATAAGCTCGGCATCGGGCATGTGGCTACGGATCTCTGGTATGAGCGAACGAAGATTTGCGCCGATGGGCGTGATGTCGAGCGGCTGGTCCCCCGGGAAGTACGGGATTCCGAATCCGCCACCCAAGTTGATCATGCGTACGGGAGCGGGCGCATGCTGCGCCAGCCGAGCGGCCAGCTCGGCGCTCCTGCATTGTGCCTCGATGAGCGCATCGACACGCAAGTTCTGCGAGCCGCTGAAGATGTGGAAGCCACGGAATTCGAGCGGTAATCTCCGAATCTCCTGAAGAATGTCGGGAACCCGCTCGCTGTCGATCCCAAATTGCTTCGGGCCACCACCCATCTTCATGCCGGACGTTTTGAGCTCGAATTCCGGATTGACACGGACCGCGACCCGGGGGGGTCGGCCGGAGCGACGTCCGATCTCGCCGAGCACCCTGATCTCCCGTTCCGATTCGATATTGATTGTGATGCCGGCTGCCGCGGCCTGCGCTAGCTCGTCGTTTGTTTTACCCGGACCTGCAATGCTGATATTGGCCGCGACCATGCCGGTGTCGAGCGCGACCTGCATCTCGCGAGAGGAGGCCACGTCGAGACCGTCCACCAGCTGTGCCATGTGGTTGACGACGGCGGGCATCGGATTTGCCTTGACGGCGTAGTGCAAGCGTACGTCGTCAGGCAGAAGACTCCGCAGTTCCTTCACACGGTCCGTCATATATCGACGGACATAAACATAAAAGGGGGTGCGTCCGGCCTGGACGGCGATCTCGAGCAGCGACCGCCCGTCCACCGTCAGGCAGTCCTCTCGTACCCCGAAAAAGGGATGTCGCGCGTGGCGGCCCAGTTCGTCGATACTCACGCGTCAATCTCTCGAGGCTGGTTGATTGCTTGCATCGGAGGGGGGCTGGTGACGGCTCGGTCGCTGCGCACTTTCGTACAATCCGTCTCGGTCCATATCGATGTCGGATGAGAGTGAACGATGGCGGCAGTCGTTGCACGGACGACATAGTACACGCCGAGAATATGGACCGGCAACAGTCGAATTCTCGGGCCAATCGGTCGCTCGCAACTTTGGCCGTACCGACTTGCAATATAGGCGGCAATTTTGCGACTCTACGGCGCGACACATGGGGCAAAGGTCGTGCTGATGCGCATCCTTCACGTGCTCGATCATTCGGTGCCGATCCACAGCGGCTATTCGTACCGAACACTGGAGATCCTCCGGCATCAGCGTGCGCTCGGCTGGGAAACCGTACACCTCACCAGTCTCAAGCAGGGCCCGGTAGCAGGAGCCGTCGAACAGGTCGAAGGTTTCGAGTTTCATCGCACCATGGGCAGGGGCGGATTTTTCGAGACGCATAGGTTGCTGAACCCGCTTGCCGTCATTCGGACCCTCGAGCGTCGCCTGACCATGCTCATTGAGGAAAGAAGACCCGATGTACTGCATGCTCACTCGCCATGTCTGACGGGAATTGCGGCATTGCGCGCAGCTCGACGTGCTGACATCCCGGTCGTGTACGAAGTGCGGGCGCTCTGGGAGGACGCGGGGGTCGATCATGGGACTCTGACGGCCGGCAGTTTGCGCTACCGCGCGAGCAGGGCAATGGAGACCTGGGTGCT
The DNA here is from genome assembly GCA_030037475.1 of Acidobacteriaceae bacterium. Taxonomy (GTDB): domain Bacteria; phylum Acidobacteriota; class Terriglobia; order Terriglobales; family Acidobacteriaceae; genus Palsa-343. The sequence goes on along the minus strand of JASHRH010000266.1, from coordinate 1,959 downwards.
TACCCACGCGGATCAAGTGACGGCGATCTGCGAGGGATTGCGCGGCGAAATCGTCGGTCGTGGAGTGCCGGTGCAGGACGTGACTCTAATTCCCAATGCGGTGGATCCCTCCGAGTTCACGGTCATCGACTCGCCGGATATCGGACTTGCACGAGATTTGGGTCTGGAGAACAAGCGTGTCATTGGTTTCATCGGCTCTTTCTATGCCTACGAGGGCCTGACGACACTAATCAAGGCACTGCCGTTGCTTCTCGAGGATTCGCCGGACGTCCGGTTGCTTCTCGTAGGAGGTGGTGCGGAGTTCGATTCACTCCGACGCGAGGCTGCTGCGCTCGGTATTGCGGATAAGGTGGTATTCACCGGGTGGGTGGGGCACGACGAAGTCCATCGGTACTACAGTCTGATGGAGATTCTCGTCTATCCGCGGATTGCGACCCGATTGACTCAACTCATTACGCCACTCAAGCCTCTCGAGGCTATGGCGCAAGGTCGCCTCGTGGTAGCGTCCGATGTCGGCGGTCATCGGGAGTTGATTCGCGATGGAGAAACCGGCGTGCTCTTCCAGGCGGGTGACGCGAAATCGCTTGCGGTCGCCTCGTTGAGTCTCCTGCGAGATCCAAGCCGGGCCGCCTCCCTGCGGGAGGCCGCACGACGCTTCGTCGAACGGGAGCGTTACTGGGCCGCAAGTGTCGGGCGTTATGCGGAAGTTTATCGCCGTGCTCTGGGCGCCCCGCATTCCGCCGCCCATCAGACAGCACCGGTCGGAAAGTGAGGCACCGTTCGGCGTCCATTCGCGGAATAACCGGCAGGGCCATCGCTCGCTGGAGCGTCCGAGCTGCGCCGAATCCCCGAATCCGGCGCTCACTGCTTTGCGTGTAGGGAGGTAAACAGCTCCTTGAGTTCCGCCGCCAATCGGGGCCGGTCATATTTGCCGTTCGGATTGCGTGGAATCGAATCGCGCCATTCGATGTGGTGGGGCACCATGTATCGCGGCAGTTTCTGGCGGCAGGCATCGAGTAGGCGGTTGGTATCCGGCCGGGAGTGCGGCGCTGCCGTTGCGACTATGGCGATCGCCTGTCCGAGGGCGGAATGCGGGACACCTACGGCTGCAGCATCGGCAACCAGGCCGGTGGAAAATACGATTTCTTCAATCTCCGTCGGACTCACTCGGTAACCAGAGGTCTTGATCATCTCGTCGCGTCGGCCGACAAAATACAGAAATCCCTGCTCATCCTTCCGAGCGGTGTCGCCGGACCATACCGCGATCTCCGGAAGTACGAGCGCGGGATTCTGACCAGGGGCGGGCCTGAATCGCTCCGCAGTTTTTGCGGGGTCGTTCCAGTAGCCGAGCGAAACGAGCGGCCCACGGTGCACGAGCTCTCCAGGCTCATTCGGCGCACAGGGAGTTCCGTCCGGACGCACGATCAGCACCTCGGCGTTTGGGATGGCCTTGCCGATCGACTCGGGCCGTCGATCCAGTTCCGACGGTGGCAGGTACGTCGAGCGAAACGCCTCGGTCAAGCCGTACATCAAGAACGGTCGTGTGTGGGGCAGCGATGCTCGTAGTTTGCGAAGCACGGCTATCGGCATGGAACCGCCGGAATTGGTGATGTAGCGTAGACACTCGCGTGCGGTAGCCGGCCATTCGAGGTCCGCGAGCTGGCTCCAGAGCGGTGGCACTCCGGCGAGCCCCGTCACATGGTGCTTCGCCACCTGGGCGATCACGTCTCGAGCGAGAAGGTAATCCATGAGCACCACGCTCGCTCCCACGTGAAACGCGGTGGACAACTGGCTGAAGCCGTAGTCGAAGCTGAATGGTAAGACGGCGAGGAGGCGGTCGGACGCCACGTTGTCCAGGTACTGAGCTACGCTATGCGCGCCTGCGACCATGTTTCGGTGAGAAAGTACGACTCCTTTCGGCTTTCCGGTGCTGCCCGACGTGTAAAAGATCGAAACGAT
>JASHRH010000024.1 GCA_030037475.1 Acidobacteriaceae bacterium | reverse complement strand
GGGCCGGCAAACCAAACAGAAGTGACTTCTTCATGGTCAACCCGTCAGGAGGATCGAAGCGGTCTGGCGGCGGCGCGGTGCGCTCCAGCAAAATCATGGTGACAGTTCTCGTTCCGAAAATCGGGTTCGTGTCGGTTTCGGCTACGACGATCTGAAGGTCATTCGCGATCCACACTTCTTCCGATTGCTGCAGCGGCTCGGCATTGCCGATCGCGCCCGCGGCAAGGGTGGTCACGGTGCGGGTTCCTGTGCACATCACTCCGTCGACAATCCTGGATCCGAGATCATCGCTCGTTACAGTCGTATTCTTCCTCGGGAACCACGCCGCCTCGAGGCCGCGATCGACCGGCAGCGCAGAGACATCCATGCGCGCTATGGACGGGAGCGGATTCATGAAGGCGGTGGTCGAACCCTTGGTCCATCGCACTTCCCGGTCCGCGATGGGGTCTGCCAGAAGAAAGAAGTGACTTGGCTTTCCTGAGGCCGCCGTCTGGTAGCTCTCGTCGATGAATCGTCCCTTGGCGTCGCGCCCCAGGAGTTCGTGCTCTTCCCGAACCAGCAGGATCCCATCCTGGAGGCGCATGCTCGTCCTGGTGACTCGCTCGCCCTGAAACGGCGCGCCGGTCGTCAGAATATTCGCGCCCCCGCGAAACCCGTAGCTGGCTGCCGTCTGCGCCGCAGCTGGCGCAAGAGCCAATGGCGCCACCAGGGTCAATACACCAGCGATCCCGCATTTGGCTGGCATGTTCATGATGGTTTGCTGAACGCCGTAATTGTATAGGACTGGCCGTCTAGGCAGGCGCGCCGCGCACATAACTGCGATGAGGATTCACGCGGTTACCTTTGCGTCACCGTCGCGGAAAACAGCTTTTGTCCGATCAAAAACAGACTGTCGCAGGGTGCACGTCGCGGAGTATGCTGCCGGACTGAAATGGAAGCGCACAGCCTCCCTTTCAGGAGTGTGGGCCCAATGAACGGACTGATGAATGGATTATGGATCGCACATTTCGACGCAGGCGAGGCGCACGGCAAGGGGATTGCCGTGCTGCATGGAGGAGAGATTCTGGGAGGAGATTTCGCGCACACGTGGATTGGGTCGTACCGTCAGGAAGGCTCCAGCGTGTACGCGCGCGTGCGGATAGCGCCCTGCAACGGGCATGCCGCGGAAGAGGAGCATTCGGAAAAGCCGGTGATGATCACGCTGACCGGATCGTGCACCCAGGAGGATGCTACGCTGGCCGGACACGCCGATGAGAGCGACGTGACGGTGAGCATCGAGATGCGAAAAGCGGCGAGTAGTCAGTAGACCATGGTCGGATGCCAGTCACGCCTCCACGGGCTTGTCGGGCTGCGAGGCGTAGATTTCTTCGACGCGCTGGAGGGTGTCGATCTCGCTGACGGGCTTGTCGGTGCGGATGCGGAGAATGCGCGGGAAGCGCAGGGCGAACCCGCTGGCGTGGCGCGTGGAGCGCATGAGGTTGTTGAAAGCGACTTCGAGGACGACGAGTGGCTCGACGGTGCGGAAGTGACCGAAGTCCTCCAGGGTATGGGCGCGGAAGAAGGCGGTCATCTCCGCGATTTCCTGATCGGTAAGGCCCGAGTAGGCTTTGCCGATGTTCCTGAGAGGCTGCACAGAGTCACCAGGATCGCGGACCGCAAAAGTGTAATCGCTCAGCACCTGGGCGCGGCGGCCGTTGCCGAATTCGACGCCGGTGACGACGACGTCGAGCGTGGCCAGCTCGCGCTTGAGCTTGAGCCAGGCGAGGCCGCGGCGGCCGGGCTGGTACGTGCTCGAGAGGGACTTGATTATGACGCCCTCGTTGCCGCGGGAGCGCGCGCCCAGATAAGCCTCTTCAAGCTGGGCGGCGGAAGCGAGGCGCGTGGCGGAGGCGAGAATGAGACGGGGAAGGACGGCGTTCTGCTGCAAATTGAACAGGTCACTCTGGCCGCGAACCGCTGCTGAGGCTGTGAACGGGATCCAGCGCGCGCAGAAATCTTCGAGGACGGAGCGGCGCTGGGCGAGAGGCTCCGTCAAAAGCAGTTGGTCACCGCGGTAAAGCAGGTCGAAGACGACGAGGACGACGGGAACGTCGCGAAGCATCTCGGCGGTGACGCGCTTGCGGCCCAGGCGCTGCTGCAGGATGGAAAACGGAAGCGCGCGGTTGTCCGCGGCATTCCAGGCGAGGATCTCGCCGTCCAGGATGGCAGGCTCGCCGATGGCAGCAAAGGCCTCGACGAGTTCGGGAAACGATGCGCTGAGGTCTTCGCGGTTGCGGGAGTACAAGGCGACGCGAGCGCGGCCGTTCAGCTCCGGAGCAACGTGGAGCTGGGCGCGGATGCCGTCGAATTTGTCTTCGAGCTGGGCCTCGCGGAGCACCGTTTCCGCGACGATGGGCGCGTCCTGCGCGTGTTCGGCGGCGACTTCCTCAGTGAAGCGGGCGATCGCTTCCTGAACGGAGGCGACGGGGCTGGCGAGCATGAAGCCGAGTGGGTGGAAGAG
>JASHRH010000265.1 GCA_030037475.1 Acidobacteriaceae bacterium | reverse complement strand
GCGGAAGCGGCGCCGGAAGCCGAGCCCGAAGTCGATCTGGAGACTGCGCTTGGCGGCGGTATCCGCAAGGCTCCGGCGATTGTAGCCGCGCTCGACGAGGCCGAGGCTGCCGAAAGCGGATATTAAGACAGCAGTCAGCCGGAAGGCAGCCAGCGAAAAAGCGGTCAGTTGAAATCCGGTCAGCAAAGCGCCGACGGACAACCCACTGGCGCTGGCAGCATGGAGAGTTTCGCGATGAGCGTGGCTGCCGTTGGAAGGGCGCCACGCTTTTTCTGTCTGACCCATCGGCTCGCCCGCACTTACAGGACAAAAAGTTTGAAACAGGGAAGAATGGATACGATTTTAAGCAGAACGAAATGGAGTAAAAATGTCTACCGTGACTGAAAAGATCGATGCAAAGCTGGTGAAAGAACTGCGCGAGAAATCCGGCGCGCCCATGGGCGACTGCCTGAAGGCGCTGCAGGAGTCCAGAGGCAATATGGAGGAGGCCTTCGTGATCCTGCGCAAGCGCGGCATGGCCTCGGCGCAGAAGAAGGCCTCGCGCACCACGAATGAAGGCGCGGTGGGCCAGTACATCCATGCCGGCGGCAAAATCGGCGTGCTGGTTGAGGTCAACTGCGAGAGCGACTTCGTGGCCCGCACCGAGGATTTTCAGGAGCTGCTCAAGGACATCGCGATGCACATCGCGGCGACCGATCCGCGCTACATTCGCAAAGAGGATGTGACGGCGGAGGATCTGGAGCGCGAGAAGGAAATCTATCGCGCGCAGACCGCGGCGATGGGCAAGTCTGCGAATGTCGTCGAGAAGATCGTCGAGGGCAAGATGGGCAAGTTCTACGAGGAAGTCTGCCTGCTGGAGCAGCCTTTCATCAAGGAGCAGAGCCTGACGATTAAGGACCTGATCGCGTCGAAGGTCGGCAAGCTCGGCGAGAACATCACCGTCCGGCGTTTCGCGCGGTTTAAAGTCGGCGATCCGAATTGGACGGTCGCGCAGACGAAGGCAGCGGAAGAGACGTCCGCGGCCGAGTAGACGCTGGCCGCGCGGGCGGGCGCTTCGCGCCTGTCCAGAATGTCGAACGAAAAGCCCGGCTTCTCAGCCGGGCTTTTTTGCGTCTGGGAGCGTTTCAGAGAACGACTACAGAAACGGGTTTTCGATCTTCAGGGCGCCGAACCTTCTGCCGTGCTGCAGGTCTTCGCTCAGCAAAATGTTGCACTGGGAAGACAGCGCTGCGGCGACGATGAGGGCGTCGTACCAGGACCAGCCTCCCTGGCCGTGCAGTCGCAGTGCCTCAGAAAAGAGGGCGGTGGACGAGTGGACCGCCAGCAGGGGGCGGAGAACGATCGCGAGGTATTGCTCCGCCTCAGATGCGGTCATAGGAGGATCGAAGCGCCGCAGAGCGACGTTGAAGAATTCCTGCACCACCTGATAGCTGATTACCCCGTTGTGGGAAGTGAATGCTTTGCGAATGAGCTGACTGGCTTTGGCAGCCTTTTGCGGCGAAGAACGGTCAAGGGAATAGACGAAGATGTTGGTATCGAAGAACAATCTATCGCTCATTGAGCTCGTCCCGGCTAAAATGCCTGCCGGCATTCACATGGCTCAGCTTCTTCATCAGCGCATCGTAGTCCCGTGCACTGCCCTCGCGGGAGGTGAGCTCGACGAGCCACTCGCGGAAGGCGGCGTTGAGGGTGCGGCGCTGCGCACGGGCGATAGCGCGGGCGCGCTCGATCAGATCCTCGTCGGCGCTGAGCGTCAGATTCTTCATACGTGAAAAGTGTACACGAAATTCGTGTTATGGTGAGCTCCTCTCACTGGCCGAGGACAAAATTCACGCTGATGGTGGTTTCCACCGGAACCGGCTGGCCGTTGAGCAGGAAGGGACGATAGCGGGCCTGGCTCACCGCATCCACCGCGGCGGAGACCAACATGGGAGGGCCACCGAGGACACGCAGATCCTGAATGCGGCCGGCGGGCGAGATGGTCGCGGCGACGACGACGGTGCCCTGGATGTGAGCTGCGAGCGCAATGGCCGGATAGCGGGGCTGGATCGGCGCCAGCAACTGGCCGGCGGCTACGCCGGAGGAGATGCGGAGCGGCTCGGTTGGCTTGGCCAGATGCACGCTCGGCAGCGAAGGAGTCGCGGAGGGTCCGGTCCAGGGTACCGAAGCAGGAGTGCCGCTCTCCGGTCCAATACCGATTGGACCCAGCGGCTCGGGCGCGTTGATCGCGACCCGGTCGATCTGAGTCGGGATATGACTCGGCGCAGTTAATGCGGTCTCCAGATTCACCGGCCGCACGGCGGGCGTGCTTGCGGTCTGCGGCGCGGACGGGGCAGCAGGGGGCGGAGAGATCAGCGGCACACTGAGCAGCCGCGGCGGCAGGGCGGCGGGATAGAGATACGGCACGAGCATAATGACGCCGACGAGCGCCGCTTCCAGCAGTGTGGCGCCTACGGCATACCGGCGGCTGCGGGTGCGGATGCGTCTAACGGACTCAACCAGACTGTCTTCGAACATAGCTCCCTCCGAGAGCAGGGCTCAGAGCACAGAGCTCAGAGCGCAGGATTGGCGCTGCGGAGAGAGCGAGGAGCGATGCGGTGCGAGCGAATTTCGGCGACGAGCAGGTTGGCTCGGCGTCTGTTTGCTGCGTATAGACAATCGGGGGGCGGAGAAGGTTCCTGAAAAACAAAGGGGCGTGCGCGCGGAACTGCTGGCTGAGTGGCGGGAATGGGCCGATCCGATTGAGGCACTGACCCGCCATTAGAGCGAAACCAGCGAAGGTGTATCTCAGAGCCGCAGTCCTCGACGCGGCTTTCCATCGAAGAAAGCCGCACTGAACCGACCTTAAAAAGACACAGCATCGCTGGTTTCGCTCTAGTTCGTCAAACTCCTCGGCGCCCACTGGTCCACCACCGTCTTCGCGATCTTCGCAATCAGCAGCAGCGCAGGGTTATCCGCTGTCCAGATGGTGTTCTCGTTGTCGTGCGTGTAGATGGAGAGGACGATGACGCCCTTCGGCGTGTAGATGGCGCCCACGTCGTTGCGGGCGTGATCGATGGCGCCCGTCTTGTTGGCGATCGCGGACTGTCCTTCGGTCGTATCCAGCGATTCGAGATACCGCGGAATCCCGTCACGGTCCATCTGCGTGCGCAGCATGTGCAGGGCAGCGGCGCAGAGATCCGCATCGGAAGGAACGCTGACCCCTTCCGGCGCCGTTGGAGCGGGGCCGAGGTTACAGGCGACGAAGCGCTCCATCAGGCCGCCCATCTCGCGTGCGGTGGTCTTGCCCAGGCCATACTGCGGCTGGTCTGCGAGCATCGGGCCGGATGCAGGCCGGTAGACCTTCTTGTAGAGCCAGGTGTTCTTCATGCCCAGCGCGACGATCTCATCATCGATCGTCTTCAGTCCGAGGCGGTCGATCATCAGGTTGGTCGCGGTGTTGTCGCTCTCATTGATCATCAGCGTGAGCGCGTCGTGCACATCGAGGTGCAGCGGCGTGTCGAAGAAGAGCAGAACGCCGGAGCCGGGAACCTGATCCTCATGGCGGAGGGTGAGCGGATCGGAGAATCGGAGCCGCCCGGCGCGGATTTGTTCCAGCGCGGTGTAGAGGATGGTGAGCTTGATGGTCGAGGCGGTCGGCACAGGCTGGTCGGCATCGATGGCCACGGTCTGCCCGGTCGCCAGGTCGTGCGCATAGACGGAAACCTTGCCGTGGAAGGGCGCGATCAGTGCGTGCAGCTGCACCGTGAGGGCCGAATCGTTGCGGAGTTGCTGTGCGGGAACGGCAGGCGAAGCGAAAACAGCCAGCAGCAGGGCGAACAGAGGCATCCGAAACATGAACGCCAATGTACCATTTCCGAGGGACGCCGATGCGGCAGGTATGGATCAGCGGCGCGCGCATTCCTCAGAAAAAATGCGCAGTGGAGGAAAAGGACCGCGATGACTCCGGGCCGGTGGGGGCTGGTGGTACTGCTGATATTCACGACGAGCGCGGCTGCGCAAACGAATCCGAGAAAACCGATAAGGAAGCTGCCGAAGGCGCAGACAGGCCTGCAGATGGCTGTCACCTTCGATGACCTCCCGGTCAGCGGGCCTCTGCCGCCTGGGCAATCGCGTGTTGGCGTCGCAGAGCAAATCATCCGTGCGCTGAAAGCCGCGCATGTGCCGCCGACCTACGGGTTCGTCAACGCGGTCCACGTGCAGTACGATCCGGGCACGGTCAATGTACTGGGCACGTGGCGCGCGTCCGGCAATCTGCTCGGCAATCACACCTGGTCGCACGTCAGCCTGGACAAAATCTCGCTCCAGGATTTTGAGGGCGATCTGCTCAAGGACGAGCCCATCCTCGATCTGCTGATGACCGGGCAGGACTGGCGATGGCTGCGCTATCCGTATCTGGCGGAAGGCGACACGGTGCAGAAGCGGATGGGCATTCGCGTCTTCCTGGCGCAGCATGGGTACAAGATCGCCACCGTGACCATGAACTT
>JASHRH010000264.1 GCA_030037475.1 Acidobacteriaceae bacterium | reverse complement strand
AGGAGACGCACCTATGGCTAACCCTGAGGACCGCGCCCTGCGTGCGCAGCTGGTCGAATTCCTGCGCGGCGAAAGCGCCCACGTCAGCCTGAAGTCTGTGCTCGACGATTTTCCAAAGGAACTACGGGGAAAGAAGCCCAAAGGCTCGCCGCATTCGGCCTGGCAGTTGCTGGAACATATCCGTATCGCGCTGCATGACCTTTACGACTTCTCCACCAACTCGCATTACGTGGCACCGGAGTGGCCGGGCGATTACTGGCCGAAGGAAGACGCTCCGCCGAGTGCCCTGGCGTGGGATGCCTCGGTGCGGGCCGTCAGGAAGGACATCGCCGACTTTGAAAAGCTGATCGGCGAGCCGGGGTCGAATCTGTACGCGGCGATTCCATGGGGCGACGGACAGACGTTGCTGCGCGAAGTGCTGCTGGCCGGCCAGCACACCAGCTATCACCTGGGCCAGCTTGTGCTAATACGACGAGAATTGGGTGCGTGGAAGGACTGAACTGGTCTCATCAACAGGTTCTCGGCCCCGGGCGAGCGGCTTGTGACCCGAGCCACTTTTGGACGCGAGGCATTGATGAGACCAGTTGTAGCCGTCCAGGCAATTGCTGCGCGACAGCAGCTATGCGCGCGGTTCGGCGCTGGCCACCTGCGGCTCCGGGATGAGCGCGGGAAACGCCAGCGTCACCCGGGTGCCGCGTCCAGGACGGCTGGTGACGTCGAAGGCGGCCGCCTCGCCGTAGAGTACCTGGAGCCGCTCGCGGACATTCTTCATGCCAATGCCGGTGCCACGCAGGACGCCGCTGGTGTGCGCGCGGCCTGGCGCAATGCCCACTCCATCGTCTTCCACTTCAATCACGAGCCGTTCGCCTTCTATGCGGCTGCGCAGCGTAACCGCGCCGCCGGCGATGCGCGGTTCCAGCCCGTGCTTGATGCTGTTTTCCACCAGCGGCTGGAGCAGCATGCTGGGCACGGGAACCTGTAGGGTCTGCGGATCGATTTCCTTCACGACGCGCAGCTTTTCTCCGCCGAATCGCGCCACTTCGATGCTGAGGTAGTCTTCGGTAGTGGCCAGTTCCTCGGCGAAGGCGACAAACGCGTCATGATCGCGGAGCATGCGGCGCAGGATGTTAGCCAGCCTGACAATCAGCTCACGCGCCTGTTCCGGCTGAGAGCGTACCAGCGCGGCGATGGAGTTGAGCGTATTGAAGAGAAAGTGCGGGTTGATCTGGCGCTGCAAGGCGTCCAGACGCGCCTCCAGCAGCAGCCGTTTTTGTTCTTCCAGAGAACGCTCGATACGAATGGCGTTCCAGATCTTGAGGGGGATGCCGACGATCATGGCCGCGCAGGCCCAAACGGCCAAACGAATGATCCACTGGTCGGAGACAAGGGCAAAGAGCCGATGGGGGTAGAGCCGCGCGATCCACTCGCGCAGTACTTCCACGGCCACGATGAGCATGAGCAGCAGAATTTGCCGGTCGATCCCCGGCCGCTCCAAATTCCGCCTCACCCATCGCCACAGGCTGAGATCGACGAAGGGCGAAAACGACCAGACCTCCTCCTTATCGACAAAGCGCCCATAAATGCCCGCCGTCATGGCCACAGCCAGCAGAAACGGCAGCGACAGATATTCGTGATGAAGCATCGCCGGCAGCGACAGGAAGATCGCCCCCAACAGCGCCGGCCCGGGCCCGAGAAGAATACCGAGGAGAATCGTGGCCTCGAACGAGATATCCGCGGCGTAAAAGTTGGGCACCGTGACGCGTACCCATACGCCCAGACCCAGCGGAATACAGATGAAGGCGAGCAGGCCCAGGGTCTGGCCGAGGGTGCGGTCCTCGCGAAACAGCAGGCTCTGAAACTCGCGGGAACGCGCCAGGGCTGCGGAGACCGCGGCAGCCACGCCCAGCTTGATCAACAGCGTGATGAGGATCAGTTTGGGGTCGAGCAGCACAGCTTTAGCGTACCGCGCGGAGAGTGCAGGCGCGCAACGAAATGCCAGAGGGACCGCGACGTAGTCGAGCCCTTCCGAAGGCTGGAAGTCGATGCGCTTCTATAATCGGATTATGGCCATTGCTTCAGTCCGCCAGCTTGCGGACGCGGATTTTCCGACGCGGTGGGGGCACTTTCGCATTCTCGGCTTCGAAGGCGTGTATACGTCGGAATCGGGGCCGTGCGGCGTCACGCCGGAAACCGAGGAAGCTGTGGCGCTGACGATGGGCGATGTTCGCTCCGTGCCGCCGCTCGTCCGTATCCATTCGCAATGCCTTACCGGCGATGTCTTCCACTCGCTGCGCTGCGACTGCCGGCTGCAACTGGAGCTGGCACTGCGCAGGATCGCCGATGCCGGCGCGGGCATCCTGCTCTATGAACAGCAGGAAGGCCGCGGCATCGGGCTGATGGCCAAACTGCGCGCCTACGAACTACAGGACCAGGGCCTGGACACGGTCGAGGCGAATCTGCAGCTCGGTTTTAAGGCCGATTGCCGTGAATTCGAACTGCCTGCTGCGATCCTGCGCCAGATGGGCATCGGCTCCGTGCGGCTGATCACCAACAATCCAGGGAAAGTGGCCGCGCTGGAAGCGGCGGGCATCCGCGTCGTGGAGCGTGTCTCCGCCGAAGTGCCCACGGAAGCGCGATTCGAAGGGTATCTGCGCGTGAAGCAGGAGAAGATGGGCCACATCTTCGACGGCGGACGCGACGGAGAAGCGCTTACCGCCCGCGAAACATCGAAATAACGCAAATCAGGTAAACTTTCCCGTGCGGCCCGCTGACCCACGGGCTGTCGCACATGCCTCGGGAAAAACAACGCGCGCAAAGCCTGCTGCTCAGCCGGGACGAATCGTGGCTCAGCTTCAATCGCCGCGTGCTGGAAGAGGCTCAGGATCCCAGCAACCCGCTGCTGGAGCGGGTGAAGTTCCTGGCGATCACCGCCAGCAATCTCGATGAATTCTTCGAGATCCGCATTGCCGGCGTGCTGCAGCGCATCGAGGATGGTTACAACGACGCCTCGCCGGACGGTGCGACGCTGCGCGAGTCCCTGGAGGCCATCAAGGCCGAAACCCACCGCTTCGTTGCCGACCAATACCGCTGCTGGAACCAGGAGCTGCTTCCGTCGATGCGCCGCGCCGGCATTCGCGTGCTCGACTGGAACGAAATGGATGAAGAAGCTCGGGAGTTCGCCAACGACTATTACCAGCGCGAAGTGGACCCGCTGCTGACGCCCATTACCATCGATCCCGCGCATCCCTTTCCGCGCGTATTGAACAAAGCGATGTGTCTGGCGCTGCTGCTGCGCCGCAAGCGCCGCGGGACAACCGGGCCGGTGCTGGGCGTGCTCACGGTGCCGCGCGCTCTGCCCCGTTTCATCCGCCTGCCCTCAGCGGACGGTCAGGACGACTTCATTTTTCTGCACGACCTGATCGAGCGCAATGCCGGCGGCATGTACCGCGGGTATGAAATCCTTTCACGAGCTGCCTTTCGCGTCACGCGCAACAGCAATTTGTACTTTCAGGAAGAAGAATCGCGGTCGCTGCTGGAGACGGTTCGCACCGAACTGCACAACCGCCGCAAAGGCGATGCTGTGCGTCTGGAAATCGACAGCGGCGCGGACCCGGAAATCGTCGAGCGCCTGCGCACCAACTTCGAACTGGACGAGTCGCTTGTTTATCGCGTCGATGGCCCGGTCAATCTGTCGCGTGTGATGCATCTCTATGGTGCGTCGAAGAACTCGGACCTGAAATTTCGGCCATTTGTTCCGCGTGAGCTGCGGCTGCACCGGAAATCCGCCAACCTTTTCGACGAACTGCGCCACCACGACATTCTGCTCCACCACCCATTCGACTCCTACGAAAGTGTGGTTGGCTTCATCGAAGCGGCAGCCCAGGATCCCAACGTCGTCTCGATGAAGCAGACGTTGTACCGCACCAGCGATGATTCGCCCATCTTTCAGGCGCTGACGGAAGCCGCGCAGACGCGAGAAGTCACAGCCGTGGTGGAACTGACGGCCCGCTTCGACGAGGCTTCCAATATTCGCTGGGCGCGCAATCTGGAAGATGCGGGCGTGCAGGTCTTCCACGGAATTGTCGGGCTGAAGACCCATTGCAAGCTGGCGCTGGTAGTGCGCCGCGACCCAGATGGCGTCACGCGCCGCTACGCCCATCTCGGCACCGGTAATTACAATCCGGACACGGCGCGCTTCTACACCGACCTGAGTCTGCTGACCGCGGACCCCGAGATCACCGCCGCCGTGCACAGCGTTTTCAATTACCTCACGGCGCATTCGGAGTCGGACGACTACCGGCCGCTGCTGGTCGCTCCGCTCACGCTCGCGGAGAGCTTTATTCGCCTCATTCATCGCGAAGCTGAACACGCGACGACCGGACGCCCCGCGCGCATCATTGCGAAGATGAATTCCCTGCTGGAGCAGAGCGTCGTCGACGCGCTTTATTCCGCCGCTCACGCTGGCGTGGAGATCGATTTGATCGTGCGCGGGATCTGTTCGCTGCGGCCGGGCGTGAAGAGACTCAGCGAGCGCATCCGCGTGCGGTCCATCGTCGGACGATTCCTGGAGCATAGCCGCATTTTCTGGTTTGCTAACGGAGGCGATGAAGAGTTGTACTGCGGGAGCGCCGACTGGATGCCACGCAATCTGTTTGAGCGCTGCGAAGTGGTGTTCCCGGTGCGCGATCCGCAGCTCCGCGTGCGGCTGCGCGACGAAATTCTGGC
>JASHRH010000263.1 GCA_030037475.1 Acidobacteriaceae bacterium | reverse complement strand
ATCAGCACAAAATCCCGCAGCTCCGGAATCGCCTTTTCCAGACCCACCACCACCCGCACGGTCCGCTGCCGCGCGTCCACATAGGCATTCAGCAGCTCAATCAGCCGCTCCTTCGCTTCCAGCGCGTGCAGCATCGCCGCCAGCCGCTCGCGATCGGTTTCCGCTGCCAGCAGATTGGCCACGCCTTCCATGAACAACGTCGGCCCCCCGCCGCCCTCGGCCTCCAGCGCGCCTTTGCGGTACAACTCGTCCAGCGAGCGCATCAGCCGGTCGTACTCGTTCCGCTCGGCTTCCAGCCGCCGCGCCAGCTCCGTGCGGGTCCGCTCGATCGACCACCCGTGGAAGTTCTCGTTCAGATACCGCGCCGCCGTCTCCAGCTCCGCGCCTTTCAGGTCGTGATCCAGCAGCAGCACGCGGTCCAGCACCGTCCCGGCGCGCGTTATCATCACCGCCAATACCCGCCCTGCCGCCAGCCGCGTGAAGTGGATGTGCTCCAGCATGTGAACTTCCTGCGTCGCACCCAGGCCCACGCCCAGTCCGGACGAGATCAGCGCCAGCACGTGCGAGGTGCGCTCCAGAAACTGCTGGCGCGACCCGATCCCGGCAAAGCTCCCATCGATTTCCTCGAGGCGCGCCGGCGCCAGGGCCAGCGCCGCGCCGCCGCTCAGGTGTTCGACGTAGAAGCGAAAAGCCGGGGCCGTCGGAATTCGCCCCGACGACGTATGAGGCTGATCCAGAAGGCCCAGCTCGCCGAGGGAGGCCATCACGTTCCGCAGCGTGGCGGGGCTCATGCCGTCCTTATTGCCGAAATGGCGCGCCAGTGGCTGCGACGCCACCGGCTCCCCGGTAGCGATGTAATTCTCGACGATGGCCGAAAGGACCGCCCGCTCGCGCGGGCTCAGACGCAGATCCGAACCCATTCTCCCTGAACCCCACTCTCCACTTCGACCCGGAAATGGGAGAAGACCAATTTCATTGTATTCGGATTCGGGGTTGGGGCTAAAGGTGGGTCAGGAAGTATACAAGGTGATCTGCGATCGTGGGTTCCAGTGTCCTCTCAAAAGAGAGGTCTGGCGGACGCGTGTTAAGAGGATGGTTGCTCCGCTTCTCCTGTTAGTCCAAGAGCTTGGAGGAAATCGACCGACTTTTTCACCTGTTGCTCCCCAATTGTCCAATTGAACTTGGTCGCTTCCTTTGTAATTTCGGAGACAGACATCGGCCGATTTTGTTTAGACAGGATGAAAAACGCCTTCGCTGCGATCGAAAGCTCCACGTAATCTGGGTCTCCGGCATTTTTAATCCTTTTGGCGCTCTCAACCACCCGATCAAATTCGGGAATTCCCTCCAGCCTAGGGAGGATTTGGTTTCCCTGCGCAGTGAGGCGGTAGTCATATCGCCGCATTTCGAAACCGTCTGATGTCACACCGAATTCGTTCGTTTGTTCCTGCACAAAACCCATGTCTTTCAATTGGGTGACGGCCCCCTCTACGATAGGCGAAAAGGGACCATAAAAGTGGGCACCAAAATCCAAGCCGGGGTCAATTCCGGACAATAGAGACACGAAATACGCCCGTTTTTGCAAGAGCGTTCGACCCGGTGTGCTGCCATCGAACCCGTGGAGCAACGCAATCATGAATTGAGCTGAGTTCATTGTACGTCTCCTCCAAGTTCCTGTTTTTGTCCACCAGCCATATTCCCAATCATATCCAGGATCTCTGTGCTAAATTCCCTTGACTGTCGCTTTTTGTCGCGCTCATCTGTGTACTCAGCTGGTGCGTAGACTTGAAATCGCTGCTCTTGGATCGCCTCGTTTACAGCACTGAATAGCGTGGACTCCTCATGGAACTGTCTCGGCTTTCCCGGATGCAGAACAGAAATCTCGCTTTCAGTTTTGGTGGCTGATTTGAAGATAACCCTGTTGTTGCAGATGACTAGGTTGGAGTCGTATTTCCAGCGATCTCCGATGGCCTTCTCAAGTTTCCCCAAAAACTTATCGTCGTCGGCAAATACTAGCATTTTGGATTCTGGAGTCGGCAGGTCCTTCGCTGTGACATCAAAGATGCATTTCAGTAACTTGCGCCTCGCAAGCCGATCGAACATTTGCCAGACATAGCTCTCGTGCGAACCATCCAGAATCCTGATCGTCAACCGCTCGTCATTCCAAGTTAGGTACTCCTGTATAAACTCTATCGATCCATCGTAGGTGTAGAGCTTTCTCAGCCAATCGACGCCGTCTACTTCTATCCCAAGCGATATCGCTCTGCCGATCATTTCGTCTGCAATCAGCCTGATCCTGTGCCGATATACCTGAGTGCTCATGTAGTATTTCGCAAGCACGAACTGCTCAAGCACATGTATGCCATCCTTGCTGATTGCGAGGAAGCGATCCTCTTCATCATCAAGCAAGTCCAAGCTGTTGATGAGGCGCTCAATGTCAAACAGGCCATACTTCACTCCACAAAAATAACTATCGCGCAGCAAATAATCCTGCTTGTCAGCGTCGACCGGGCCCGAAACAATGTCCTTTAAAACCGTGTAGCCGTAGTCACCGTTAAGTAGCTTCACGATCTTTTGCCGATCACTCTCCAAAATCAGGCCATGGAAGGAGGGATCCTCTTGGATTATCTGAGCAGAAATTAATTCGTGAACCTGCTGCTTCGGCTTCAGTTTGATTTTTTCACCGGAATGTTTTTTGAGAATTGGCTCGGATACGTGCGAAAAGGGCGCGTGACCTATGTCGTGCAGCAAGGCCGCCAGCCGAATCAGCCTTGCCTCGTTGCTATCGAGGCGGAGCCGTTGCGATATCCGTCCAGCAACATGAAACGCTCCAAGGCTGTGATCAAAGCGGGTGTGATTTGCACCCGGGTAAACGAGATTGGCGAGGGCTAGCTGTTTCAGTTTTCGCAGGCGCTGGAAAGTGCTCGAATCGACGATCTCCTGCTCTTGCGGCTCCCTGTAAATGAACCCGTGGACAGGATCTCGTATCTCTAGGCCCGAGGACACGGCAGAGATTATAGGCGAAACTCTGGCGAATGCACAATGCAAAAGCAATGTACGCCAAATGTGCGCAGAACCACTCCCTAAGGCTGCGTAATTGGTAACGGGTGTTGATCCCGTATGATCGGGACGAAACCCGTATTCCGCCCTCATGATTCCCGACACCAGGTCCCAGCTCCGCAAGACGATGGGCTTCTGGGACGTGCTGTTGTTCAACATCGCCACCGTTCTCGGCCCGCGCTGGATCGCCGCCGCCGGCCACAACGGAGCCTCCTCGATCAGCCTGTGGGGCATCGCCGCTGTCTTCTTCTTCGTCCCCGGCGCGCTGGTCATCAACGAGCTCTCGTCGCGATTCCCCGAAGAAGGCGGCCTCTACGTCTGGGCCAAAGAAGCCTTCGGCGATTTTCACGGCTTCGTCGCCGGCTGGACCTACTGGATCTACACCTTCTTCTATTTTCCGGGCCTGTTGCTCGCCAGCGCGTCGATGGCCGCGTACATTTTCGGCCCCAGCGGCGAGGCGCTCGCCGGCGACCGCGCCTTCCAGCTCTGGATTTCCATGGGACTGCTCACTGTCGCGGTCGGCATGAACATCATCGGCCTGCACATCGGCAAATGGCTGCAGAACGCCGGCGGCATCGGCACCTACGCCCCGCTGCTGATCCTCCTCGTCGTCGCTGCGGTCGTCGCCTTCCATCACGGCCACGGATTCAGTTCTGCCACGCATTTCACCGCGCGCGCCATGCTGCCGGCCTGGAACTGGAGCACCGTCAATTTCTGGTCGCAGATCGCCTTCGCCTTCACAGGTCTCGAGCTGGTCTCCGCCATGAGCGAAGAAGTGCGCGACCCGCGCCGCACGCTGCCCCGCGCCGTCTTCGGCGCCGGCGCCATGATCTGCTTCATCTACATCGCCGGAACCTTCGCGGTCCTCGCGCTCCAGCCCGCCGCTGCCATCAACCCGCAGAGCGGCGTCTTCAGCGCCATCACCGTCGGCTCAATGGCATTGAAGCTCGGCTTCCTCGGCATCCTCGCCGCGGTCGTGGTTACCATCGGCAACGCCGGTGGAGTCGGCTCGACCGTCGCTGGCATCGCCCGCGTTCCCTTTGTCGTTGGCGTGGACCGCTATCTCCCAGCCGCCTTCGGCAAGATCCATCCCAAATGGAAAACGCCGTGGGTCGCCATCCTTGTCCAGGGCGTCATCTCGGCCGCCATTCTCCTCGCCAGCCAGATCAGCCAGACCGTGATGGCTGCGTATCAGTTCCTCGTTGATGCAGCCGTCATCCTCTACTTCATTCCGTTTCTTTATATGTTCGCCGCCGTCATCAAGCTCTCCAATCGCCGCGATCGCGCCAGGAATCCCCATGCTGTCCTCGTTCCCGGCGGCCGCGCCGGCGTCTGGATCTGCGGCGGCCTGGGCTTTTTGGTCGTCCTCATCGGCATCGCTGTCTCGCTCGTCCCGCCCGGCGAGTCGACCAACAAAGTTGGCTTCGAGTTGCAACTGCTCGTTGGAACCGTTGTGTCGATCCTGCTCGGCCTCATCCTCTACTGGCGCGGCGCGTGCACGAAGACCGCCTGAGTCTTCCCGTACACTGGATCAGCCTATGAAGCGCCTGCTCGATGGCTACGCCAAATTCCGCCGCGATGTCTTCCCGCAGTGGAAGGATCGCTTTCACCTCCTTGCCGAGCTGCAAAAGCCTGACGTCCTTTTCATCACCTGCGCCGACTCGCGCGTAGTGCCGACGATGATCTGCCAGACGGAGCCTGGCGACATGTTCCTGTGCCGCACCGTCGGCAACGTCGTCCCACCGCACGCCTGCATGCCCGGCGGCGTCTCCGCCACCGTCGAGTATGCCGTCGAAGTCCTTCACGTCCGCCACATCGTCGTCTGCGGTCACTCCGACTGCGGCGCCATCAAGGCCATGTTCGATCAGCGCGACCTGAGCCGCCTGCCGCTCACCGCCAAATGGCTGGGACTGATCGAGCCGGCGTGGAAATATCTGGATCCCGACTGCGGCTCCGACGGACCTTCGCTCTACAAGGGACTGATCTACGCGAACGTCGTGGCGCAGCTGGAACACCTGAAGACCCATCCCGAAGTGGCGCGATGCGTTGCCGAGAGAGCCCTTGCGCTCCACGGCTGGTACTACGACATTCTCACCGGCTCCGTCGAAGCATACGATGAACCGCAGCGCCGCTTCGTCCCGCTGGAATCGCTTTCCACGGAGTAGCAGCCAGCTTCATCCCGCCAGCCGCTCTTCTGCTGACCGTCTTATCGCTGACCGCCTTTCAGCCAGCCGCTTCCTGGCTGTCTCAATGCACTCCCACCGGCGCGCGCCCCGGCCTGGCTTTCCTGAAGAACCACACCAGAATCACGCACGCAAAGCAGATCAGCGACATCCATCGGAAGACATCCACATACGACCACAGCAGCGCCTGCTGCCCCAGTTGCTGATACATCGTCTGCTCCGCGGCATGCTGCGCGTTCGGCGGCGCTGTGAGATGGCTGAAGTATCCGGTCAGCGCGCTCAGGTGCCGCTGGAACCACTCCTGCGTCTGCGGCACATACCCCAGAATCTCTGTCTGGTGCAGGTCGCTCCGCCGCACCAGCAGCGTCTGTGCCACGGAGATTCCGATCCCGCCGCCGATGTTCCGCAGGAGATTGAAAATCCCGCTGGCGTTCCCGATCTCCTCGTTCCGCAGCGTGGCATAGGACTGCGTCGCGATCGGGACGAAAACGAAGCTCAGTGCGAATCCAGTCAGGACAATCGGCATGACCAGCGTCCACGGGCTGATGCCCAGATTCACGTCGCCGAACATCAGCGACATGATCCCAAAGCCCATAAACCCGAATGTCAGCAGGTAGCGCGTGTCTACACGATTGCCGAGATAGCCGATCACGGGCATTCCGATGATCGACCCGATCCCACGCGGCCCGACCACCAGGCCCGCGGCAAACGCCGTATATCCCAGCAGTTCCTGGTAGAACAGCGGCAGCACTGTAATCATCGAGTAGATCGCCAGCCCCAGCAGCAGCATCAGGGTGCAGCCCAGCCCGAAGTTGCGATCCCTGAGCGTGTGCAGGTTCACCAGCGGCCGCTTGCTCCGCCACGAGTGAACGACGAACCAGATCAGCGCAATCACCAGAATGATAACCGCCCAGCGAATCCACGCCGCGCCAAACCAGTCGTCTTCCTGTCCCTTGTCCAGGACGATCTGCAGCAGGCCGGTCCAGACCACCAGCAGTCCAAACCCGAGATTGTCGAATTTGCTGGCCTTTGCATTCCTGATATAAGGCGGGTCCTGGATGTACCGCGAGATCATGAACACCGCCAGCGCGCCTACAGGGACATTGATGTAGAAGGCGTAGCGCCAGCTGTAGGTATCGGTCAGCCAGCCGCCCAGCGTTGGCCCCAGGACCGGCGCCACCACCACTCCGAAGGCGAACAGCGCCATCGCTGCGCTGCGCTTCTCCGCCGGAAAGCTCTCCAGCAGAATCGCCTGCGACAGCGGCTGGAGTGCGCCGCCGCCGGCGCCCTGAATGATGCGCGCGATCAGGATGAACCCCAGCGTGGGCGCTGCTCCGCAGAAGAACGACGCGACAGTAAAGATAATGACGCAGGTGATGAGGAACCGCTTGCGCCCGAACCGCAGCGAGAACCAGTTGCTGGCCGGCAGAATCACCGCATTCGCCACCAGATAGCTGGTCAGCACCCAGGTCGCTTCGTCGGTCGTTGCCGACAAGGATCCGGCGATATACGGCAGCGCGACCGACGCGATCGCCGTATCCAGCACCTCCATGAAGGTGGCCAGCATCACAGACACCGCGATCAGCCAGGGATTCACCCCAAAGTTCTGCGGTTGCTGACTGCTCTCGTCGGCCATGCGCCTCTGCCTGGGTTGGAAAATTGTGGGGGAAGAAAAACAAGGCAGGGCTGTCGGGCCACTTCATCTGTCCGCCAGCTCTGCTCTGCCCCTTAGATACCCCGCCAGTGCTCGAGGATGCAGTACGCAGTGGAAATCAGCGTGCCAGTTAAAGCCGGGAAACCCAATTGGAAAGGGTTGCAGCGGCAGGAGAGCTGTCGCACCGGGCCTGAGTTCCGGATTAATCCCCGAAGCTCACGCGGATTCCCGCCCGCACCAGCCGCGGCGTGGCGAGGGTGAGGATTGGCGTCCTGCCCACCTCGATTTGCCGGTTCAGGAGGTTCTCTCCGGACACAAACGCGACGACATGGCGGCCGATGCGGCGCTGCCCGTAAGCGTTCAGCTCGAAGTACCCGTGCAGCAGCAGAGTATTCTGGTCGTCATCCCAGGTGCGTCCATTCATCAGGCCCTGCAGGCTCACCAGTCCCAGCCTGGGGCGCGACAGCCGCAGTTGCGCCGTTGCCGTGTTTCTCGGCACTTCCGGGATCCACTTGCCCACCAGTTGCGGCTCGGGCGCTGCCTTCGTCACCGTCGCATCGGCGAACTGATAGCCGCCGTCCAGCCCGATCCACTCTGCCGGTTGCAGCGCAAAGTCCAGCGAAACGCCGCGGCTCTCAATCTGTCCGAGGTTGGCGCGCTGCAGCAGCTCTTTCTTCGGTGTCAGGCTCAGCGTCAGCGAGCTGATCGGCCGATTCACCTGCGTCCAGAAATAGCTGGCGCGTACGCTGGATCCCCACCGGCGCAGATCGGTCTGCGTGCCGGTCTCCCAGCCCGTCGCCCGCTCCGATCGCAGGTTGGGATTGGCTTCCGTAATCTCATCACCCACCTGGAAGGACCGGTACAGCTCATTTTCTGTCGGTGCGCGGAAGGCGCGAAACGCCGAAGCGCTCAGCGCGACCGTCGGCGTGATCCTCCGGACCACGCCCAGGCGCGGATCGAAGACAGTCTCGCGCGTCGTGGGCAGCTTCGTCTCTGCCCCACCGGGGCTGAACTCCCGGGCTTCGAGATTTGAAAAGCGGTCCACGCGCGCTCCCCCGCTCAGCGTCCAGTTCGCCGGGGTGTACAGCATCTCTCCCCACACGCCGGTCTGCCGCTGCTGCGCGGAGGTTGTCGTCGTTCCGCCCGTGCCGGTCAGCAGAGTTTCGTCATCGCTGGCGCGGACGTCGTGCGTGTCCACGCCCGCCAGAACCACCGCGTCCCGGCCTGCCCCGTGGCGCCAGCGCAGTGCGGCTCCGGTTTCCGTCGCCGGATCGAATTGAAACTTTGTCAGCGTCTCCGCCGTGCGCGGCGTGTTGACGTTGGAAAACGTCTGCCGGAAATGCTCGCCGGTGCCGAAAAGCCGCAGCGTCCAGCTCCGCCAGTCTGCGCCGGCTCCCGTACGAAACAGCCGTGTCGCATTCCACTCCGCAGGAGTGCCGTTGTGCCGGCTCTCGTTGAGCGCATCGCTGCGCAGAAAAACCCGTCCGTCGTCCGGCAGCGTGTGTTCCCCCCCCGCGAGCGCATTTTGCGCGTGGACGTTCGATGGCTGATCGATGGGCCCGCGCTCAATCGGAGCGACCATGGTGTAGCCGTCCGTGCCGAGGACGCTTCCGCTCAGCAGCCCACCCCATCCGCCGTGCTTCACGGTCGCGAGCACGCCGTTGTCCAGCGTGCTCTCCTGCCCGCCGCTCAGCATCAGTTGCAACCCCGTCGTCTCCGGTCGCACCGGAATCACGCTGATCACGCCTCCGATCGCGCTCGACCCGTACAGATCCGAAGCGCCGCCGCGCACCACCTCCACCGAGTGAACCGCCAGCTCCGGCAGCTCTTCCCAGTGGATCCATCCACCGTACGGATCGTTCAGCGGAACGTGATCGAAGAGCACCAGCGAGCGGCTGGCCGCCGTCGAACCCAGACCACGCAATGACACGCCTTCCGTTGTTGGATTTGCCACCAGCGAGCTGGAACGCCGGTAGAGGCCGAACCCGGGAATCTCCGTCAATTTGCCGTCGAGCGTGGCCGCAGCACCCTGCTCCAGTTGCTGCCGATTCAGCACGCGCGTGCTGGCTGGACTGTCCAGAGACGAGAGCGGCGACTGGTACGCCGTCACCACGACTGTTTCCATGGGCTGACGCAGCACCACATTGAGAGCCCTTCCGCCAGTCGCGGGCACAATGGCCGCGATGTAATGCGGAGCCACCACCTCGACTCGTGCCGTTGTGGTGCTCAGCATGAACCCGCCATCGCGGCCCGTCACCGCCAGCGTACGGCCCGCCATGTCACGGATCGTCGCGCCGGCAAGGGGTTCCCCGCGCGCATTCCGCACCGTGCCCCGCGTTTGCGCGGAGGCCGAAGCGGCGGCAAGAAGAAACAGCAGCAGGACTCTCAAGTTCAGGTGCGCTTGGATGGTGCATGCCTCCGGTAAGTTGCCATCACTCGATACGCCGCACAGCGGCCCGCCGATTGGAGCCTTTGTCCGGCAGGGCGCTCAGGAGCTCCCGGACCGCAGCGCGGAGTTCGGGAACGCGAAGTTCCGGTGCAATCTCGGCCAGCGGCGCCAGTACGAATCGCCGCTCTGTTAAGCCGGGGTGCGGCAGAGTCAATTTCTCTGTCTGCAGCACCAATTCATCGAACAGCAGCAGGTCCAGATCGAGAGTCCGCGGGCCTTTCGAAGAGTCAAGGCTCCGGTCGCGTCCATACCGGCGCTCCATCGCCAGGAGGAACTCGAGCAGCGGCTCGGGTTCCATCTCTGTTTCCAGTTGCGCGACAGCATTCACAAACGTGGGCTGCGATTCCGGTCCCACCGGTTCAGTTCGGTACAGATGCGAATGCGCCGTCACTTGTCCCGCTGCGGACAGTTCCTCGATGGCCAGGCGCAGAGTTTCCTCCGGCGAACCTGCTGGCGAGGGCAGGTTCGCGCCCAGGCCGATATACGCCCGATGCCTCACACTGTCACACTACCGGATTCCGCCGCCGCTCGGCACAAGCGCGTTATGCTCAGAAACGATGAAGATCGGCTTTTTTGGCGGCAGCTTCGATCCGCCGCATCGCGGCCACATCGCTCTGGCGCGGCTCGCCATGGAGCGCCTTGGACTGGACCGCGTGCTCTTCGCGCCCGTCGGTATCCAGCCCCTCAAGCGTGACCGCGCAGAGGCAGGCTTTTCCGATCGCGTTGCCATGACGCGCCAGGCCATCGAGCACGAACCCGGCTTTGAGCTGTCTCTGATCGATGCTCCTCGCGCCGATGGGCGTCCCAATTACACCATCGACACGATCCGTTCCCTCCGCGCCACACTCGCCCACGACGATCAGATCTTCTGCCTGATGGGCGCCGACTCATTCCTCTCGATCGGCAAGTGGTATCGCGCTGCCGACCTGCTGGTCGCCTGCGACTTCGTGGTCGCCGCGCGCTCTGGCTTCGACCTTGGGCGGCTCACAGCCGCTTTGCCCGGCGCGATCTCGGTTGCCTCCTGCGATGTCGCGGAGCCCGGCGCACTGGTCCTTTGCCTGCACAGCCCGGCACGCGGCGAATCGCGGCTTTATCTGCTGCCCGATCTGGACGAAGACGCCTCCGCCAGCAGCGTCCGTGCCAGCCTGCACCACGGCGCCAGAGAGCCCTCCGCCCTCCATCCCGCCGTCGCCGCCTGGATTCATGAGCACGGGCTCTACCGGAACGACGAAAATGCCTGATCGCGCCGGCGCTTTTCCGCTCCCCAATGAGCCTCTGATTCCCGTATCCTCGAAACTGGAGCACTCACCCACGCATGGCATCCACCGAAACGCGCAGGATGGTGCTGGCCGCCGCCGCGGCCTGCGACGACAAGAAGGGCGAAGATACCCGGGTTCTGGAGCTGGATCCCGCCGACTCCGCCTTCACCGATTTTTTCCTCATCACCAGCGCGACGAATGAGCGCCAGTCGCAGGCGATCGCCGACGAGGTGGAGCTGCGCCTGAAGCGCGATTTCGGTGTCTATCCCAACTCCGTCGAAGGCCGCCGCCTCGGCGAATGGATCCTGCTGGACTACGTCGATTTCGTCGTCCACGTCTTTCTGCATCATCGTCGCGCGTTCTACGACATTGAGCGCCTGCGCAAATCCGCGCGTCCCGTGGCCCTGTCCGAACTGACCGCCGCGCTGACGCGCAAAACCCTTGCCGCGCGGAAGAAGATCTCGTCGAAACACGCTGCAAAAGCCCCGGAAAAGAAGCCGACAGCGAAGAAAACGGTCGCAAAGAAGTCCGACAAGCTCTCGAAAAAATCGGCGATCATCCCTGCCCATCATCCACCCAAGCGAAACGCTAGGTGAGCGCGGCGTACCAATTTGGTACCGGCTTTCCACACGGGGAGAATAAAAACCGAAACAATCGCTGGGAATTTCTGCTAGCATCCGTGCTAGCAATTCTTCCCAGCGAGGCCGAATGGCAAGTCAGCTGAATATCAGGAATGTTCCCGTCGATCTGCGAGAGTGGATACAGCGAGAGATCCAAAGGACCCAGCAAAAGCAAAATGAGTTCCTGATTGGCACGCTGCGACAGGCGGCACAGCTGAGCTACACACTACCTTTGCCATTTGAGCCGGCAGGACGTCCGCGCCTGAGCGGGGAAAGGCTGCCCTTTTCATTTATTGACTTATTCGCTGGCATAGGCGGCTTTAGAATTGCGCTGGAAGAAAATGGCGGTAAATGCGTATTTAGTTCTGAGTGGGATCGCTACTCCCAGAGGACATATCGCGAGTGGTTCCACGAGGTCCCCCGCGGGGACATAACGAAAATCCACCCCACCGAGATTCCCGACCACGACATTTTGGCAGCGGGCTTTCCGTGTCAGCCGTTCTCGATTGCGGGAGTATCCAAGAAGAACAGCTTGGGGAAGCTTCATGGCTTTAAGTGCACTACGCAGGGCACTCTTTTCTTCAATATTGCCACGATTGCGCAGATAAAGAGGCCTCCTGTGCTGCTGCTGGAGAATGTGAAAAACCTCAAATCACACGATCAGGGTCGAACATGGCAGACAATCTGCGACACTTTGGACGAACTGGAATACTGGGTGTTCTCGAACGTCATCGACGCTGCGAGGTGGGTTCCTCAGCACCGCGAACGGGTATATATTGTCTGTTTCGATAAGCGAGTATTCCGTGCAGAGCCAGCTTTCGAATTTCCCGAGCCGCCCAAGAAGCAACCGGCGCTTGATGAGATACTTGAGTCCGATCCAGATCCCAAGTACACCCTCACTAGTCATTTGTGGAGTTACTTGCAGGAATACGCCGAAAGACACAAAGAAAAAGGCAATGGTTTTGGTTTCGGCTTGGCTGATCTCCGAGGCGTGACACGCACCCTGAGTGCTCGCTATTACAAGGACGGGTCAGAGATACTCATTCCGCAAAGAAGGAAAAACCCTCGGCGACTGACTCCCCGCGAGTGCCAGCGGTTGATGGGTTTCCCAGATGACCCCGGTAGCTACCCGATCGTTGTTTCGGACACTCAGGCCTACAGGCAGTTTGGAAACGCCGTCGTTCCCAAGGTGGCAGCAGAGGTCGTGCGCTCGATCCTTCCTGTTCTGCGCGGCGAATGGGAGAGGCGGAACAAAGGCTGTCTCTTAAAATGCCCCCTTCCTGAACTGGAGCAGGCCGCAGTGTAATGATCTCGGCCAATTGCGAAGCAGCTATAGCGGCAGCTCAGGCCAGCGGCAACGCTCTTCTCAAATTCATATCCCCCAACGACGTGGGCATAACGGGCTCACATCAGTGCGGGTTTTACCTCCCCAAGGAGGACGGAGTATGGCAGCTCTTCACGTCGCAGCCTCCCAACAAGGGTCAACTTGCTAAGCAGCTAGTCACGATTCAGTGGCAAATAGAAGGTTACGAGACTCAATCTGCGATTACGTGGTACGGGCAGAGAACCCGCAGTGAGTATAGGCTGACACGGTTCGGCCGAAAGTTCCCCTATCTCACCCGTGACTCGGTTGGGGATCTGCTGGTTCTGATCCCGCTGGGGGTGGACTCCTTTCGGGCGTTCTTGCTTGATCTTGAGGACGACTTCGAGGAAATCCAGGCTGCGCTCGGAACTCAATTCTCCCGACATTGGGCGATTTACAGCAACGGTGCACCGAGGGAAGAAACCGAGGAGGAGTGCATTGAGCGGAAGTTTCGCCAATTTGCTGAACAACTGACCGTTTTTCCCGCGGGCGAGACATTTTCCCTCGTAGCACGGGAAGCTGCAGAAGATTGCATCCGAGGATTTGCGGAAAGCGATCTCGATTCAGCATTACTGAGGCTAATGGACTGCGAATACCGGTTATTTCGAATGGCCGAACGCGCTCTTTGCGGTCCCGAGGTTCAACGGCTCTTTTCGGACATCGACGATTTCTTA